>NZ_JBEZJL010000011.1:0-175271 GCF_040651755.1 Actinomadura sp. NPDC048394
ATGGCCTTCCACTTCCCCGTCATGCCCCGCATCTTCATGGCCGTCCGCCGCGAACAGCGCTACCCCATCTCCGAGATCATGGCCCAGACCCCCAAGATCCCCGAATCCTGCCAATGGGGCATCTTCCTGCGCAACCACGACGAACTCACCCTGGAGATGGTCACCGACGAAGAACGCGACTACATGTACACCGAATACGCCAAAGACCCCCGCATGAAAGCCAACATCGGCATCCGCCGCCGCCTGGCCCCCCTCCTGGACAACGACCGCAACCAACTCGAACTCTTCACCGCCCTGCTCCTGTCCCTGCCCGGCTCACCCGTCCTGTACTACGGCGACGAGATCGGCATGGGCGACAACATCTGGCTCGGCGACCGCGACGCCGTCCGCACCCCCATGCAATGGACCCCCGACCGCAACGCCGGCTTCTCCCAATGCGACCCCGCCCGCCTCTACCTGCCCGTCATCATGGACCCCATCTACGGCTACCAGGCCGTCAACGTCGAAGCCCAGGTCAACAACCCCGGATCCCTCCTGCACTGGACCCGCAAGATGATCGAGATCCGGCAGCGCCACCCCGTCTTCGGCGTCGGCACCTATGTCGAACTGTCCGCCTCCAACCCCTCCGTCCTCGCCTTCACCCGCGAGATCGACGAGGCCGACCAGGACCGCTGGGGCGGGATGGACACCGTGCTGTGCGTGGCGAACCTGTCGCGGTTCCCGCAGCCGGTCGAGCTCGACATGCGGCGGTTCGAGGGCTACTCCCCCGTCGAGTGCATGGGCGGCGTGCAGTTCCCCGCCATCGGCGAACTCCCCTACCTGCTCACCCTCCCCGGCCACGGGTTCTACTGGTTCCAGCTCATGCCACCGGACGCCGCACCCGCCGACCCGCTCGGCGGCCTGGCGGCGACCCCGCCCGCCGACCACGCGGAGGACGGCCCCGGGCCGGGCACCGAGGCCGAACCCGGAACCGGCGCGGAGAAGGACGGCTGACGGTGCTGCCACCCGAAGACGTCCTCGCGCGGGACCTCGCGGAATGGCTGCCGCGGCAGCGGTGGTTCGGCGGCAAGGACAGCCCCATCGAGGACTTGGCGATCGGCGTCGTCACCGAACTGCGGGCCGGTGACCCGGGCCTGTACCACCTCGTTCTCGACGTCCGCCAGAACGGCGCCACCGAGCACTACCAGGTCCTCCTCGGCGTCCGCCGCGACCTGCCCGGACGGCTCGGGTACGCGCGCATCAGCCCGCCGGGCGGCGCCGCGAAGCAGCAGACCTACGACGCCGCGCACGACCCCGACCTGACCCGGACCCTGCTGGAGCACCTGGCCGCCGGGGCGTCCGCCGGCCCGCTGCGCTTCCGGCACGTGCCCGGCGCCCGCATCCGGACGGACCTGACGAGCCTGCCCATCACGGCGGAGCAGAGCAACACGTCGCTGCTGTTCGGCGACGCGTACATCTGCAAGCTGTTCCGGCGGCTCGGCGACGGCGTCAACCTCGACCTGGAGGTGAACCTCGCGCTGACCCGCGCCGGCTGCGAGCACGTCCCCGCCGTGCACGGCTGGATCGAACTGGCCCCCGGCGGCGACGGCGAACCCGTCACGCTCGGCCTGCTGTCGGACTACCTGCGCACGGGCGCGGACGGGTGGAGCCTGGCGATCGCGAGCGTCCGCGACTGGTTCGCGCACGCGACGCAGCCGGAGGACGACGAGTGGGCGGAGCTGGACGCGAGCGCCGCCGGCGGCGACTTCGCCGCCGAGGCCGAGCGGCTCGGCGCCGCGACCGCGCAGGTGCACCGGGCGCTCGCCGACGCGTTCGGCGTGACGGTCGTCCCGGCCGACGAGATCCGGGGGCTCGCCGCGCGGATGAACGCGGAGCTGACCGGGACGTGCCGCGCCGTGCCCGGGCTCGCCCCGCACGCCAAGGCGCTGACCGGCGCCTTCATCGACCTGGCCGCGCAGGCGGGGCCGCTGCCGGTGCAGCGGGTGCACGGCGACTACCACCTCGGGCAGGTGCTGCGGTCCGAGTCGGGCTGGTCGCTGCTGGACTTCGAGGGCGAGCCGGCCCGCACGCAGAGCGAGCGCCGCGCGCTGTCGCATCCGCTCCGCGACGTCGCCGGGATGCTGCGGTCGTTCGAGTACGCGGCGCGGTTCCTCATCACCCGGTCCGGGACGGTCCCGCTGGAGTCGGGCGGCCACCTGGAGACGCGGGCGCACGCGTGGGCGGCCCGCAACCGGGCCGCCTTCTGCCGGGGCTACGCGGCGGCGGGCGGCGCCGACCCGGCCGCGCACTCGGTGCTGCTCCGCGCGTTCGAATTCGAGAAGGCGGTGTACGAGGTGCGGTACGAGGCGCGGAACCGGCCGGCGTGGCTGCCGGTGCCGCTGAAATCGCTCGCCCATCTGACCGCCTGATCAAAGACACCGAATTCCGGCATCAATTCCACTCCATGATCACGCAAAATCGGCCGGTTCTCCCCCATTCAAGCGCGGCCACCGGGTACCCGAACTGTCGGCGGGATGATCAACCGACGAGGGAAAACGGAGAGCACGCTAATGTGCATCGCACGTCACTCACATCGGGGCGGCGCCGCCCGTACGGCACGGACCGGCCGGTCCGTGCGCCACACCGGGCCGGCGGTCCGAAAACACCGGACGATCGCCGTCGCCGTCACCGCGACCGCCGCCGGATTCGCTTTGGCGGTCCCGATGGGCGCCCCGGCCAGCGCGCAGCTCAATCCGACCGTGCTGAGGCGGCTCAACCTGGACGCCGCGACGCTGAGCAAGGTCAAGGCCTACGACAGGTACCGCACCAGGACCGCCGAACAGCGCAGCGACGCCAGGCGGGCGCTGGCGTTCGCGCGCGAGCAGATCGGCAAGCCGTACCGGTGGGGCGCGGCCGGGCCGTCCAGCTACGACTGCTCGGGCCTGGCGATGGCCGCCTGGCGCCGGGCGGGCGTGCGCCTCCCGCGCATCACCTACGCGCAGTACCGGTCGGTGGAGCGGAAGGTGGGCCTCGGCGGCCTGAAACCCGGCGACCTCGTCTTCTTCCACGGGCGAAGTCACGTCGGCATCTACGTCGGCCACGGCCGCTTCCTGCACGCGCCGCATACCGGCGCCCGGGTCCGGATCGACAAGCTGGGCGCGGCCCGAAAACGGGAGTTCGCCGGGGCGGTACGGCCCGGCGCTCCAGCAAAACAGACATTTTCCCCGTCCATCCGCGAGCTCGTCGACAAGATAGACAGAATGGCGGCGCAGGATCGCGAGGCCCGGCGAAAGCCGCCAGATAAGCGGCGGACCCCCCATCTTCCGCCACCCGACGACATGCCAGTCCACCACCCGGCAAAGCCCCCGGCGAACACCCCCGCGCATCCCGCGGCCCAGGCACCGCGAAGCGACCACGCGTCGAACCACATCAGGCCTGGCAGACCGGACAGAGATCCGGCCCCGCGGCCGAGGCACGTCAGGCCCGCCGCGCAGCACCCGCATTACGCGGACGCGAACCACGCGAATCACGCGAGACCGCACCACGCGAACCACGCGAACCACGCGAACCCGGCGAACCCGCCGCACGGACGCGCCGGGAACGGCTCCCGGTCCGGCTCCGGCTGGCGGTCCTGGACGCCGTTCGCGCAATCCGGGGCCATGACGGCGCCCGGCCACGTACCCGGCTGATCCCGGCCGCACCACCACATCGCGACCGGCGCCACCCCGGCCCGCCACGGCTCGCCGAGGTGACGCCGCCCGCGCGCCGCCATGGACGCCAGGACGTCCATGGCGGCGCACCGGTTGATCTGGAGTGCACTCCAGGTGCTTGGCTTGTCCCCATGAAGTACACGCAGCTCGGCCGCACCGGCCTGAAGGTCAGCCGCCTCGTCCTCGGCACGATGAACTTCGGCCGCCACACCGAGGAGGCCGACGCCCACGCCATCATGGACTCCGCGCTCGACGCCGGCGTCAACTTCTTCGACACCGCCAACATCTACGGCGGCAAGGGCCGCACCGAGGAGATCGTCGGCGCCTGGTTCGCCAAGGGCGGCGGGCGGCGGGAGAAGACCGTCCTGGCGACCAAGGTGTACGGCGACATGAGCCCCGACGGCGACCCGTGGCCCAACCGGGACCGGCTCTCGGCGCTGAACATCCGCCGCGCGTGCGAGGCGTCGCTGAAGCGGCTCGGCACCGACCACATCGACCTGTACCAGTTCCACCACATCGACCGGACGACGCCGTGGGAGGAGATCTGGCAGGCCGTCGACGTCCTCGTCCAGCAGGGCAAGGTGCTGTACGCCGGGTCGTCGAACTTCCCCGGCTGGGGCATCGCGCAGGCGAACGAGGCGGCCGCGCGGCGCGGCTCGCTCGGCCTGGTCAGCGAGCAGTGCCTGTACAACCTGGTCGAGCGGCGCGCGGAGATGGAGGTGATCCCGGCGGCGCAGGCGTACGGCCTCGGCGTCGTCCCGTGGTCGCCGCTGCACGGCGGCATCCTGGGCGGTGTGCTGCGCAAGCAGAGCGAGGGCAGGACGGCCCGGTCCGGGTCCGGGGTGTGGGCGAAGATGCTGGAGGACCCGGCGGAGCGCGCGCGCATCCAGGCTTACGAGGACCTCTGCGACAAGCACGGCGTCGAGCCGGGCGACGTCGGCCTCGCCTGGCTGCTGACCCGTCCCGGCGTCACCGGGCCCATCGTCGGGCCCCGCGTCCAGGAGCAGTTCGACTCCGCGCTGCGCGCCGTCGAGCTGGAGCTGTCCGGGGAGTTCCTGGACGCGCTGGACGAGCTCTTCCCCGGCCCGGGCCCGGCGCCGGAGGCCTTCGCCTGGTAGGGCGCGTCAGGAGCCGCCGAGGAGCCGGCCGACGATCAGCGCGTACATGCGTTCGGGGCTCGGCTCCGAGGCGGGCTCCAGGAAACCGGGCAGCACCGGCAGGTCGGTCGCGAGCGGGCGCAGCCGCTCGTAGAGGGCGGCGGCGTCCGCCGGCCGGTTCTCCGGCTTCTTCTCCAGGAGCTCCTGGAGGAGCGCGTTCAGCTCGGCGGGCACGCCGGGGACGGCGGGCGGCCGTTCCCGGACGTGCTTGTCGAACACCGCGTACGCGGTCGGCCCGGCGAACAGCTGCCGGCCGGTGAGCATCTCGTGCAGGACGCAGCCGAGCGCGTACAGGTCGCTGCGGGCGCCGGCGACGCCCTGCTCGATCTGCTCGGGCGCCATGTAGGCGGGCGTGCCGAGGATCTGGCCGTGCCGGGTGAAGTGCGCGAGGTCGGCGTCGCCGAGGATCGCCAGCCCGAAGTCGAGCACCTTGACGCTGCCGTCCGGGCAGAGCATGAGGTTGGTCGGCTTGAGGTCGCGGTGCCAGATCGACAGCGCGTGCGCGGCGGCGAGGACGGCGGCGGCCTGCGCGATGATCCCCGCGGCCCACGGCACCGGGACCGGGCCGTGCTCGGCGATCAGGTCCGCGACGGTGACGCCGTCGATGAACTGCATGACCTGGAAGAGCCGCTGCTCGAACGTGCCGAAGTCGTAGAGGGTCGGGGCGCCGGTGTGCTCCAGGCGCGCGAGGATCCGGGCCTCGCGGATGAACCGCCGCTCCAGCTCGTCGTCGGGGCCGCCGGGCATCTCGAGGAACTTCACCGCGACGCGGCGGCCGAGCCGGGTGTCGTGCGCGGCGTAGACGGCGCCCATGCCGCCGCGGCCCAGCGGAAGGTCGTCCAGCTCATACCTGTCGGCGATGAGCATCGTTCTCCCGGGGGCTATCGGCGGGGGTGAGGCGGCCGTCGAGCAGACCGTCGAAGCTTAGCCGAACCAGCTCCTCGCCGAGCGCCGACATGTCGCGCAATGTCGCGGTGAGCGCGGCCATCTCGGCGAACGCGCGGCCGTAGGCGCGCTGCCGTTCGGGCGGCAGCCGCGGGATCCGCATCCGGCGCAGGTCCATCCGGCTCGACCCGGTGCCGGTGCGGGTGTGCGCGAAGGTCAGGAACCCGGCGAGGAAGCCGGGGTCGAGGCGCGCCGGGTCCGGGCGGTAGAGGGTGAGGTAGGGGCCGAGCGCGGCGTGCTCGTCGCCGACGACCCGGGCGGTGCCGGCGGCGGTCGCGACCACGTCGCCGGGCTCCAGCATGATCAGGTCGGGGTCGGCGGCGGCCGCGCCGGACGGCGCCGACCCCGCGGTGAGGTCGGCCGCGGTCAGCACCGCGACGTCGCCGCCGGCGGGCAGCCGCGCGGGCGCGTGCCGGACCGTGACGGCGCCGGTCCGCGACAGCTCGGCGATGGTGGTGAACGGCAGCGGGCGCGGCTCGGGAAGCAGGTCGAGCGCGGGCCGGACGGGCGCGGCGGCGGCCAGCCGGTCCAGCGCGGCGGTGAAGCGGCGGCCGAACGCCGCGCCGGTCTGCCGGGGCCTGCGCCGGGCGGGGGCGAGGTCGACCTCGTCGTCCAGCAGGTCGATGACCGGGACGGCGGACTCGGCGCCGGCGCCGCGCTCGTGCCGCCGCCATTCCCGTTCGGCGCGGCCGAGGTCGCCAGCGGCGTCCAGCAGCAGGACGGCGCCGGGAGGCGGCTCGCCGGGCTCGGGGCGGCGCAGCAGCCACAGGTCGGGCCCGCCGGGCGCGAGCGTGATCACCGCGCGGAGCGCGCCGGCGCGCAGCAGGTTGCCGCGGATCCGGCGGCCCGGGCGGCGGCTCGCGGCGGCGGGCGGCATCAGCACCGCGGCGCGCCCGCCGGGCCGCACGTGCGCCAGGCAGTGCTGCACCCAGGCGAGCTCCGGTTCGCCGCGGGGCGGCAGCCCGTACTCCCAGCGGGGGTCGCCGGTCAGCTCGTCGTGGCCCCAGGCGCGGTCCCCGGACGGCGGGTCGCACACGACGGAGTCGGCGGCCTCGCCGGGGAAGCCGTCGCCGCGCAGCGAGTCGGCGGCGACGACGTCGGCGGGCGTCCCGGCGAGGCGCAGCCGCACGGCGGCGATCCGCGCGGCGGCCGGGTCGCTGTCCTGGGCGAGCGCGTGCCGGGCGCCGGGGGCCGACAGCAGCAGCGTGCCGAGGCCGCAGGCCGGGTCGAGGACGACGTCGCCCTTCCGGCACACGAGCCCGGTCATCAGCCGCGCCACGTCCGGGCGGGTGACGACGAGGCGCCGCGAGTGCGCCCGCATGTACTCCTCGACGAGGAAGTCGAACGCGGCGCGGTGCCCGCGCTCGGCCGCCAGCTCGCCGAGCAGCGCGGGCAGGCCGGGGTCGGCGGGGACGGTGTCGGGCCACGACGGCATCGCCCCGTCCCCCGGCTGCCGCGCGGCGTCGCCGGGCGGCGGCGCGGCGGTGCCGCCGCGCGACTCCAGCAGCCGCAGGCCGGCCCAGCCGACGAGGTCGGCGAGGCGGAAGTCGTCGCCGGACGCGCGGAGCCGCTGCCAGAGCCGGTCGCCGGCCGACACCTCGAACGGCTTGCCGTTACGGGTGAGCCAGTCCTCGACGTCGGCGAGCGAGAACAGCGGGCTGGCGGCGGTGCCGCCGACGGGCCGCGGGAAGTCGTCGTGGCGGCGGCGCCAGTTGCTGACGGTGGCGCGCCCGACGCCCGCGAGCCGGGCGATGTCGCCCGCCGTGACGCCCGGATCGCCGCTCATCCCGCCACCCTACGTGATCTTCCGGAACGTCCCCGCGCGTTCGGAACGGCCGTGAACCCGGTCACCGTGCACCCGTCCCGGCGCGGGTCAGGCGCGGCGGAGCCGGCGGCCGAACCGGGCGAGGCGGCCCGTCCCGCCGCCGGCGGCGGCGCCGAGCAGTCGCGGCGCCCGCTCCGCCGGGTCCGGCGGGCCGGTGACGACGTCGGCGACGACGCAGGTGATGTTGTCCAGGCCGCCCGCCGCGTCGGCGAGCGCGATGAGCCGGGCGACGGCGTCGGCGGGACGCGCGGCCTCGGCGAGCGCGTCGCGGATCGCCCCGGCCGGGACGAACCCGGAGACGCCGTCGGAGCACAGCAGGTAGCGGTCGCCGGGCGCGGCGTCCTGCCGGAACAGGTCGGGGCGCTGGTCGCCGCCGGTCTGCAGCGCGCGGACGAGGGCCGAGGCGCGCGGGTGGTTCGCGGCCTCGTCGGGGGTGAGCTGCCCGCCGTCGACGAGCGCCTGCACCATCGTGTGGTCGCGGGTGATCTGGAAGAGGTCGCCGCCGCGCAGCAGGTAGGCGCGGGAGTCGCCGATGTGCGCCACCGCGAACCCGGCGCCGTCCCAGGCCAGCGCGGTGAGCGTGGTGCCCATCCCGCGCAGTTCGGGGTCGCCGGCGGCCAGCTCCTCCAGCCGCGCGGACGCCCGCGCCACCGCCGCGGCGAGCGCGGCGGCGGGGTCGCCGGGCGCGGGCGGCTCGGCGAGGGCCGTAACGGCGGCGGCGCTGGCGACGTCGCCGTGCGGGTGGCCGCCCATCCCGTCGGCGACGGCGAGCAGCGACGGGCCGGCGAGCGCCGAGTCCTCGTTCACGCGCCGCCGCCTGCCGACGTCCGTCCCCGCCGCGTACCGAAGAGAGAGGTGAGCCATGCACGCCAGCAAAGCACGTTAAAACTCAATTCACAAGCAACTTGCGGATGACGTGGGCTTGCACACCCAGCACCTACGCGCAGGGCGGGGACGATCCCGGCCGGAACCGGGCGAACGATCAACGCGGGGCGGCGAAGCGGTATACCGTTCCAATCGACACCGACCCCCACCTACTGCGCAGATGCGGAGCGGGCCGTGAACGACGACCAGCCCTCGATCGCCGACATCCCCAACGACGTGCCGACCTCGGCGCGCGCCTACGGATGGCTGCTCGGCGGCAAGGACAACTACGAGGTCGACCGGCAGTTCATCCGGGGCCAGCTGGAGCACCACCCGGCCGGGCTGGACATCACCCGGCAGAACCGGCTGTTCCTCTACCGGGCCGTCCGCTACCTGACGGCCGAGGCCGGCATCCGGCAGTTCATCGACATGGGGTGCGGGCTGCCGACCGACGCCAACGTGCACCAGGTCGCGCGGCAGTTCGCGCCGGACGCCCGCGTCGTGTACGTCGACATCGATCCGATCGTGCTCGCGCACGGCCGCGCGCTGCTCGCCGGCGACGCGTCCACCACGGTGATCACCGCGGACATGCGCGACCAGGACGCCGTGCTGGAGCACGAGGACGTCAAGCGGCTCATCGACTTCTCCGAGCCGGTCGCGACGCTGTTCCTGTCCGTCGGCCACCACCTGCCGGACGCCGACGACCCGAAGCGGATCCTGCACGCCGTCATGGATCGCGCGGCGGCGGGCAGCCACCTGACGTTCTCGCAGGTCGCGTGCGACGACCCGGTGCGCAGCGCGGAGATGACCGCGCAGGTCACCAGCGCCGGGATCCCGTGGCAGACGCGGACGCCGGGCGAGATCGACGCGCTGCTCGCGGACTTCGACCCGGTGGAGCCGGGGCTGTGCAACCTCGTGGACTGGCGGCCGATGGACCTGCAGCCGCCGCTCGCGCCCGTCCCCGAGGAGCTGCGCAAGTACGAGGGCGCCTCGAAGCTGGACACCGGCATCTACGAGTACGGCGGCGTCGTCCGCAAGCGCTGACGCGGCCGCCGGTCCGGACGGGCCGTCCTCCACCCAGGTGGAGGGCGGCCCGTTTTTTCGTGCGCCGCCAGGACCCCGGGATGGGACGTATCCGGACACGTCATGCTACGTTGCATTGAAAACCGTTTTCATTTCCAGGAGCAGCGCACATGTCCCCTCGTCCCTCCCGCCCGCGCCGGCCGTCGCACCGCGCCGCCGTCGCCGCGGCCGCGGCCGTCCCCCTGCTCGCGCTCGCCGCCTGCGGCTCGTCGTCCGGGGCCGAGCCCGCGAAGCCGTCCGGCGCCACGGTGCGGGTCGTCGCCTCCACCAACGTCTACGGCGACATCGCCCGGACGATCGGCGGCGCCAAGGTGGCCGTCACCTCGTTCATCAGCGACCCCGCGCAGGATCCGCACTCCTACGAGGCCGGGACGCGCAACCGGCTCGCCCTCGGCCGGGCGCAGGTGGTGATCGAGAACGGCGGCGGCTACGACGACTTCATGGGCACGATGCTGAAGGCGTCGGCGTCCAAGGCCGAGGTCCTCGACGCGGTGCGGATCTCGGGACGGACGGCGCCCGCGGGCGGCGAGCTGAACGAGCACGTCTGGTACGACCTGCCGTCCATGGCGCTGCTGGCCGACCGGCTGTCCGCCGCGCTCGCGAAGGCCGACCCCGCCGCCGCGTCCACGTTCAGCGCCAACGCCACCGCGTTCAAGGCGAAGCTGAAGGACCTCGAAGGGAAGGTCGCGGCGCTCAAGGCCGCGCACTCCGGGGACGGCGTGGCCATCACCGAACCGGTCCCCCTCTACCTGCTCGAAGCGGCCGGGCTGCGCAACGAGACGCCGGAGGAGTTCAGCGAGGCGATCGAGGAGGGCGGCGACGTCGCGCCGCGCACGCTGCGCGAGACGCTCGGGCTGTTCGGCGGCGGGAAGGGCGCCGGGAAGGTGAAGGCGCTCGTCTACAACGCGCAGACGAGCGGCCCGCAGACCGAGCAGGTCGAGAAGGCCGCGAAGGACAACGGCGTCGCCGTCGTGCCGGTCACCGAGACCCTCCCGTCCGGCCAGGACTACGTCACCTGGATGGGCGGCACCATCGCCGCGCTCGGGAAGGCGCTGTCGTGATCCGGATGCGCGGGGCGGAACTCCGCTACGGCGAGCGGGCGGTGTGGAGCGGGCTCGACCTCGACGTGGCCGCCGGGGAGTTCGTCGCCGTCCTCGGGTCCAACGGGTCCGGCAAGACGAGCCTGCTGAAGGTGCTGCTCGGGCTGCGGCGGCTGTCGGCCGGGACGGTGACGGTCGGCGGGCGCCCGCCGCGCCGCGGAAGCGACCTCATCGGGTACGTGCCCCAGCACCGCAGCGTCCCGCCGCACACCCCGCTGCGAGCCCGCGACCTGGTGCGGCTCGGCGTCGACTGGCACCGCTGGGGGCCGCGGCTCCCCGACCCCGGCGCCCGGCGCCGGGTCCGGGACGCGCTGCGCGACGTCGGCGCGGAGGCGTTCGCGGACGTCCCCATCGAGCTGCTGTCGGGCGGCGAGCTGCAGCGCGTCCGGGTCGCGCAGGCCCTCGCGTCCGATCCGCGGCTGCTGCTCTGCGACGAGCCGCTCGCCTCGCTGGACGCCGCGCACCAGCGGACCGTCAGCGAGCTGGTCGGGCGGCGGTGCCGCGAGCACGGCACCGCCGTCGTGTTCGTCACCCACGAGGTCGAGCCGGTGCTGCCGTTCGCCGACCGCGTCCTGCGGATGCCCGGCGAGCCGGGCGCGGAGGCCGCGTGATGTGGCACGAGATCGTCAACTTCGACGACTACGGCGCGCTGCTCGGGCTCGTCCGGAACTCGCTGATCGCGGGCGCGGTGCTGGGGCTCGTCGGCGGGCTCGCCGGGACGTTCGTCGTGATGCGCGACCTGGCGTTCGCGGTGCACGGCATCAGCGAGCTGTCGTTCGCCGGCGCCGCCGCCGCGCTGCTGCTCGGCGCCGGCGTCGCGGGCGGCTCGATCGCGGGCGCGCTGCTGGCCGCCGCGCTCATCGGCGTGCTCGGCACCCGGGCGCGCGACCGCGGCTCGGTCATCGGGGTGCTGATGCCGTTCGGGCTCGGGCTCGGCGTGCTGTTCCTGTCGCTGTACAAGGGCCGCGCCGCCAACAAGTTCGGCATTCTCACCGGGCAGATCGTCGCGATCGACACGCCCCGGCTGTCGTGGCTGCTCGCCACGTCGGCGGTGGTGCTGGTGTGCCTTGCGGTCATGTGGCGGCCGCTCGCGTTCGCCAGCCTCGACCCGGACGTGGCGGCGGCGCGCGGCGTCCCGGTGCGCGCCCTGTCGCCGGTGTTCATGCTCGTCCTCGGCCTCGCGGTCGCCGTGTCCGTGCAGGTCGTCGGGGCGCTGCTGGTGCTCGCGCTGATCTGCACGCCGGCCGCCGCCGCGGTGCGGGTGACCGCGTCGCCGGTGCTGGTGCCGGTGCTCAGCGCCGCGCTCGCGACCGTGTCGGTGGTCGGCGGGATCCTGCTGTCGCTCGGCGCCGGCGTCCCGATCAGCCCGTACGTCACCACGATCTCGTTCGTGCTGTACGCGGCGTGCCGCGCGGCCGGCGCCGTCCGCGCCCGCCGCGGGTGGACGGCCCGCGCGCACGCCCGGCGGACCGACACCGTCCCCACATGATCTCTTGACGCCCGCTCGGCACTGGCGGCCGGGCGGGCGCGGACCGCCGGTCGCCGTGTCCGGAATTCCGGACCCCTGTTCGCCGGGACGTTGCGATTCGCTTACCCGCCGATGGGCATCGCCGCAGGTCGGCAGGGCATCAGTGCTCTGCGACTGCAGGGCGACAGGGAAGGGGACGCGATGTGGGACTTCGCGGGCCGGGACACCGCCATCGACCTGGGGAGCGCGACGGTGCGGATGCATGTGCGGGACCGCGGGGTCGTCGCGCGCGAGCCGTCGCTGCTCGCCCGCTGCCTGCACACCGGCAAGATCCTCGCGCTCGGCCTCCCCGCGCAGGAGATGGCCGGCCGCAACCCGGACGTCCGCCTCGTCCGGCCCATCCGCGAGGGCGCCCCCACCGAGACCGACGAGGCCGAGTACCTGATGCGCGCCCTCGTCCGCACCCACCACAAGCGCCGCTACACCGCGCGGCCCCGGCTGGTCGTGACGGTGCCGAGCGGCATGTCGTCCGTGCACTACCGGGCGCTGCAGTTCTCGGCGTTCCAGGCCGGCGCGCGCCGGCTCACGCTCGTGCCGACGCCGATCGCCGCCGCGATCGGGATGGGGCTCACCTCCTCCGGGCGGCCGGAGATCGTGGTCGTCGCCGACATCGGCGCGGACATCACCGACGTCGGCGTCATCTCCTTCGGCGGCCTCGTCACCTCGCACACCGCGCTCGTCGGCGGCTCGTCGCTGGACCGGGCGATCGTCGCGCTGGTGCGCCGCGAGCACAAGGTGCGGATCTCCGCGGCGAGCGCCGAGGCGGCGAAGCTGGAGGTCGGCGCGGTGCCGCCGATCGGCCGCCGCCCGCTGCGGCAGACCGTCGTGCACGGCCGCGACCTCACCACCGGCATGCCGCGCGGGATCGTCCTCACCACCGCCGACGTCGCCCGCGCCATCGCCGCGCCGGTCGGCGAGATCGTCGCCGCGATCCAGCAGGGGCTGTCCGGCTGCGGCCCGGAGATCTCCGGGGAGCTGCTCGGCGTCGGCATCACGCTGACCGGCGGCACCGCCCGCCTGCCGGGGCTGGACCGGCTCATCCAGGAGCGCACCGGGCTGGCCGCGCGCATCGGCGACGACACCGGCGACGCCGCCGTCATCGGCGCGGCCGACGTGCTGCGCTCGTCCGGGTCGCAGGAGCCGCCGGCGCGCCGCAGCTCGCCGCGCCCGCACCTGCTCACCACCGTGCCCGAGCAGTGACGGGTCGTCCGGGCCCGCCGGGGCGGCTAGGCTGCCGCCCGGCAGGGCCGTAGCGCAGAGGTCGACGCACCGCCTGCACAGCGGAGGACGCCGGTTCGATTCCGGCCGGTCCTGCCCCGGTTCCGGAGGCGAGGGGGGTGCGCGTGGCGTCCGACGCGCCCGCCGCCCGTCCGCCGATGCCGGCGGCGTGGCTGCGCGCCTGGCAGCGGGTGCGCCGGTACCGGGTGCCGCGCCGGATGATCGAGCGGGCGGAACGGCACCGGCGGGCCGGCGACTGGCGGGGCGCCTGCGCGGCGGCGCACGTGGACGTCGCGTTCACGGTGGACGGCGTGGCGCGCGAGCACGGGTCGGCCGTGGCCCGGCGGCTCTCCGATGATCTACGGCATCTCGTCCCCGACCTGCTCCGCTGGCACCTGCCCCGCGGGCCCGGCGACATGACCGTCTTCGACGAGCACCTGAGGTTCGTCCTCGCCCGGTACGGCGCCGGCGGCCCGGTGCTCCAGGTGTCCGGCCCGCCGTCCCTGAGCGCGCCGCAGCGGCTGCGGCTGGACATCGGCGCGGCCGACCCGCGGGCACGCGACTGGACGGGCGCGCGCCGCCTGTTCGACGACCGGCATTGCGGGGAGCTGATCGACGACTACGGCGGCATCGGCCGGCTCCCGTTCTTCGGCGCCGACGGGACGCCGCTGACCGGGAGCACGGCCGCGTCCCCGGCCGACGCCACGGCCTCGGCCGACGCCACGGCGCGCGCGGAACGGTCGATGCTCGCTTTCGAGGACGGCGACGTCGCGGAGGCCTTCGGCCTCGCCGGCTTCGAACTCCGCCCGCCGGAATCGGGCGAGCGCGGCGCGTTCATGGAGACCCTCCGGCTGCGCGCCGGGCGTCCGCCGGTGCTGGCGGCCCGGCTGCGCCGCCTCGCCGCCGGGCGCGGTCCCGGTCCCGTCATCGCGGTCCTCGGATCGCCGTACTTCCCGCGCGGGACCGTGACCGCCGAGGCGAGCGGGGAGGGCGCGCGCCTGCTGCTGAGGCCGGCGGCGCGCGAGGAGTACCAGGCCTCGGCGGCTCCCGACCACTGGCGGCACTTCCCCGACGCCGACCTGCTGCTCGCGGGACTGATCACGCCGGACGAGCTGCATCCGCTGGTCCGGTCCGCGCTGTTCCCCGCGCGTCCGGCCGCCGATGGACCGGTGGGACCGCCCGAGCCGGAGCGGCCCGGGCCCGTCCGGATCCGCTGCCGGGGCGAGTGGCATGAGGTCCGCTGGTCCGGCGGCGCGCTCTTGGGACCGCACGGCGCGGACGAGGAGCGGCGCGAGCACGCCCTGCGCGCGCTCGGCGGCGAGGTCTCCGGCTGCTTCGCCGTGCGGGAGGCATGGCGGACGGGCCGCGACCGGCTGCCGCGCGAGCTGCGCCGCCTGCGCGGCGAACTCTTCCTCCGGGCGCTGCACGGCGACACGGCGGGCGTGCTCCATTTGCTGGACGCGGGAATGGACCCCCACGTGCGCGACGGCGAGGGGCGCACACTGCTGCACTTCCTGCACGCCATGGACCATCGCCTCGCCCTCCCCCGGCTGCTGGCGGCCGGTCTCGACGTGGACGCGCGCGACCGGTCGGATCGCACGCCGCTGTCCGCGGCGGTCACCGAGCACGGGTCGCCGGAGACCGTCCGGGCCCTGCTGGAGGCCGGTGCGAGCAGGAACGCCGAGGCGGGCGCCCGCGGCGCCCGGGGGACGTTCACGTTCGCGCGGCTCGTCCGGCACTGCGGGCGGGAGGACCTCGAACCGCTGCTCGGCAGGTCGCGAAGATCACGGTAATTCGGGTGGTTCGCCGGGATGGTTCCGTTACCCTGCCGGTGGCGGGGCTGTAGCGCAGAGGTCGACGCGCCAATACTGCATATTGGGGAACGCCGGTTCGAATCCGGCCGGCTCCGCCCCTGATCCGGCTGACGGGGGCGAGGGAGTGCTGTGACGGCCGTTGCGCGAGCCGATGAGCCGCGACCGCCGGTCGAGGACGAGGCGCCCGGCCCCGACGAGCTCGCGGCCTGCCTCCGGCTGCTAGAGCGCGCGCGGGCCACCGACCCCGACGATCCGCGCTGGCGGGCCGTCCACGAGGCGGCTTCGCAGCTGTACCGGTCCGGCAAGAAGGCGCGGAAGGCCGCCCGCCGGACGCGGCGCCGCGCCGAGGACCTCGACGCGATGGCCGCCGCCACCCGCTTCCAGGACCAGAACCCCGGCGCCGACCCGGAGCCCGTGCCGGTGGAGACAGCCCCGGCGAAGACGGCGCCGCCGAAAGCTGCGTCCGGGCGGGTGCTGGGGCGGGCGCGCGCCTGCTACGTCTGCAAGGCGCCGTACCGGGACGTGCACCCCGACTACCACCTGATGTGCCCGGACTGCGCGGCGGAGAACCTGGCGCGCCGGCACGCCCGCTGCGACCTGCGCGGGCGGCGCGCCCTCGTCACCGGCGGCCGGATCAAGATCGGCTTCCAGGTGGCGCTGAAGATGCTCCGCGACGGCGCGGAGGTGCTGGTCACCACCCGGTTCCCGCGCGACGCGGCGCGCCGGTTCGCGGCCGTCCCCGACTCCGCCGACTGGCTGCCCCGGCTGCACGTCCACGGCGTCGACCTGCTGGACCTGCCGGGCGTCGCGGGCCTGCTCGACGCGGTGCACGCCCGGTTCGACCACCTGGACGTCCTGGTGAACAACGCGGCGCAGACCGTCCGGCGGCCGCCCGCCTACCACCGGGAGGTGCGCGCGGCGGAGGCGCTGCCGCTGACCGGCGCGGCGGCGCGCGTCGACGTCGCCGAGGGCGCGCGGGCCGCGCTGGAGGCGGGCCCGGCCGCGGCGCTCGCCGTGCGGGACGACGCGCTGTTCCCGGCGGGCCGCACCGACGAGACCGGGCAGCCCCTCGACCTGCGCGACCGCAACAGCTGGACGCTGCGGCTGCACGAGGTCGACCCGGGCGAGTGGCTGGAGGTCCAGATGGTGAACGCGTTCGCGCCGTTCCTGCTGACCTCGCGGCTGCGCGGGCTGCTGGAGGCGTCGCCGTTCCCGGACCGCTACGCGGTGCAGGTGTCGGCGATGGAGGGCAGCTTCTCCCGCGAGCACAAGACCGTCCGCCACCCGCACACGAACATGGCGAAGGCGGCGCTGAACATGATGACCCGCACCTCCGCCGCGGACTACGCGGCGGCGGGCATCCACATGACCAGCGTGGACACCGGCTGGGTGACCGACGAGCGGCCGCACCCGGGCAAGCTCGCGCAGTTCGCCGCCGGGTTCCGGCCCCCGCTGGACGTGATCGACGGCGCGGCCCGGGTGTACGACCCGGTCGTGCGGGGCGTCGGCGGCGAGCGGCTGTCCGGCGTGTTCCTGAAGGACTACCGACCGGTGGAGTGGTGAACAGCATGGAGCCGACCCCCGTACGCTGCCCGGCGATCGAGCACCCGGACGTCCCGCATGCCGACCCGGCCGCGCTGGCGCCGCTGCTGGAGCGGCTCGCCGACGCCGCGCCGGTCGAGGGCGACGAGGCGTTCCCGCTCGGGACGCTGCGCGGCGACGGCCGGGTGGACCTGTGCAAGCAGGGGCTCGGCGCGGCGGGCGTGGCGCGGCTCGTCCCGGCGGCGGTCGCGTCGCCGCACGCGGTGCACCTGCTGCTCGGGACGAACGCGATGGGCGGCGAGGGCGCGCGCACGATCGCCGCCGCGCTGGAGCCGGGCCATGGCGTCCGGACGCTGTATCTCGGCTGCAACCGCATCGACGGCGAGGGCGCGGCGGTCCTCGCGGACCGGCTCGCGTCCGACGGGGAGGTGCGCGCGCTGTGGCTGAAGCGCAACCCGGTCGGCGACGCGGGCGCGCGGGCGATCGCCGCGATGCTGCGCCGCAACGCGGCGATCCGGACGCTCGACCTGGTCAACACCGGTCTCGGCATGGACGGCCTGCGCGCGCTGCTCGACGCGCTCATCGCGCGGGACGCGCCGCTGGAGCGGCTGTTCCTCGGCGGCAACGGCATCGGGCCGGACGCGGCGGACCTGCTGGCAGCGCTCGTCCGCGACGCGGGCGTCCGCGAGCTGTACACGCCCGCCAACCACCTCGGCGACCGCGGGGCCGCGGTGCTGGCCTCGGCCGCGCGGGCGGCGGAGCGGCCCGTCCGGTTCGGGCTCGGCGGCAACGGCGTCGGCCCGGACGGCGCGCGGTCGTTGGCCGCCGCGCTGGGCGCGATCGAGGCGCTCGACCTGAGCCGGCCGCCGTCGGAGCGGGCGCTCGGCGCGCCGCCCAACACGACCGGTGACGAGGGCGCGGCGGCGCTCGCTGCGGCGCTGCCCGGCAGCCCGCTGCGCCGCCTCGGGCTGAGCCACACCGGGGTCACGGGGCGCGGCGCGAAGGCGCTGCTGGCCGGTGTCGGCGCGGAGAGCCGGCTGGAGTACGTCGGCCTCGGCCCGGGCGTCCCGCGCAAGGTGAAGCGCGCGTTCGCGCAGCGGCTGCGCCCGGCGGCCCGCCCGCACCCCGACGTGCACGCGATCGCGAGCGTCTACCGTTGACGCGTCCAGGCCGGGACCCGTCGTTTCCCGGGCCGCTGCGGGCGTGGCTCCAGGTCCGCCGGTACGCGGTGCCCCGGGGACGGATCGAGCGGGCCGCCGAGCGGCGGCTGGCCGGGGACTGGCGGGGCGCCTGCGCGGCGGCGGACGTCGACGTCGCGTTCGACCCGGCGGACGCCGGCCGCACGTTCGGCGCGGACGTCCGGGCGCGCCTGGAGGACGATCTGCACCACCTCGTGCCCGACCTGCTGCACTGGCACCTGCCCCGGGACGTGACCGACCGCGGCGGCCTCACCGCGCTCGCCTCCGGGTTCCGGGTGATCCTCGCGAGGTACGGGACGGGCACGCGCGGACCGGCCCCGGTGCTCAGCGTCACGGCGCCGCCCACGCCGTCCGCGCCGCAGCGGCTGACCCTGGAGTTCGGCGCCACGGTCCGGGAGTGCGCGGACTGGTCGGTCGTGCCGTACCTGTTCGACGACCGTCACATCGGCGGGCTGCTCGGCCACTACGGCGGCGACGTCCGCGCGCCGTTCTTCGCCGCGGACGGCACGCCCCGCGACCCCGCCGACCTGCCCGCGCCCGATGCGGATCCGTCAGATCCCGATGGGGGCGACCGCGCGGCCCGCAGCGAGCGGTCCGCGCTGCTCGCCGAGCGGCCGGACGGCGGTGACGAGGCCGTCGCCGCCGCCTTCGCCGCCGCCGGCATCGGCGTGATCGTGGAGGAGCGGCCCGGCGGGCGCCCGACCGAGCGGCAGACCTGGACCAGGCTCGCCCGGCTGGCCGGATGCGCGCCGATGCTCGCGCACCAGATCGAGCGCCTGACCGGCGGCGGCCCGGCGTCGCTGTCGATCCGCCTCCCCGATCACCGCTTCGGCCTGCACGTGGAGGCGGGCGGACGGCATCGGCGCCCGCTGATGTGGGTGGCGTCCCCTGAGGAGTCCAAGCGGCGCCGCTCGTCCCCCGGCTGCTGGCACGCGCTCCCCGACCTCGCGCTGCTGCGCGCCGGGATGATCGAGCCGGACGAGCTGCATCCGCTCGTGCGGTCGGCGCTGTTCCCCGCCCGCCCGGCCCCGGACCGTCCGGCCGGGCCGGCGCTCGCGGAGCTGCCGCCGCCGGTCCGGGTGCGCTGCCAGGGCGTGTGGCATCTCGTCCGCTCCGGCGGGGGCGGCCTGGAGATCCCGCACGCCGATGAGGAGCGGCGCCGGGAGCAGGCGCTCGGGGCGTTCGGCGGCACCGTGAACGGCTGCTTCGTCGCCCACAGGACCTGGCGGGCCGGAACGGGATGGCTGCCGCGCGCGCTGCGCGCGCACCGCCGGGAGGTGTTCGTGAGGGCGGCGCACGGCCACACCGAAGGCGTCCTGCGGCTGCTGGACGCGGGGCTCGACCCGCACGTCCGCGACGGCCGCCGCTGGACGCTGCTCCACGCCCTCTACACGATGGACCACGAGGTGCTGCTGCCGCGGCTGCTGGACGCGGGCCTGGACATCGACGCCACCGAGAGCGAGGGCTACACGCCTGTCCTGCTCGCGGTGCTGAACCACGGCTCCCCCTCCTTCGTGCGGGCGCTGCTGGACGCGGGGGCGGCCACGACGGCGCCGGACGGCGCGGCGCGGGCGGCGGGCCGCCCGGACACGCTGGCGAAGGCGATCGAACGAGCGAGACGCGAGGATCTGGAGTCCGTGCTGTGACCACCGAGACCGTGACGGGGCCGCTCGACGCGGCGGACGAGCTGAACCGGCGGGCCGCCGCCTGGCGGGCCGAGCCGGCGCGCAGCGTGCAGCTGGAGGCGCTCGCGCTGGCGGTGTCGGCGAACATTCCTGTGCTGCTGTGGGGCGAGCCGGGCATCGGCAAGTCCGCGGGCATGGAGCGGCTCGCGGAGGGCCTCGGCGTGCCGCTGGAGACGGTCATCGCCAGCGTGCACGAGCCGTCCGACTTCGCCGGGCTGCCGATCATCGGGGACGATCCGGCCGCGACGGGGGTGCCGATGGCGCCGCCGGACTGGGCGGTGCGGCTCGCGGGCGCGGGCCGCGGCGTCGTGTTCTTCGACGAGCTGTCGTCGGCGCCGCCGGCGGTGCAGGCGGCGCTGCTGCGGGTCGTGCTGGAGCGGCGGGTCGGCAGCCTGCGGCTGCCGGAGCCGGTCCGGGTCGTCGCGGCGGCGAACCCGCCGGCGAGCGCGGCGGACGGCTGGCACCTGTCGCCGCCGCTGGCGAACCGGTTCGTCCACCTGCACTGGACGCACGACCCGCGCACGGTGGCGCGCGGGATGGCGGGGACGTGGCCGGAGCTGACCGTCCCGGTGGTGGACGGGACGAAGGTGCCCGCCGCGATCGCCCGCGCGCGCGGCGCGGTGTCCGGTTTCCTGACGGCGCGTCCGGGCCTGGCGCACCACCTGCCGGAGGACGCCGAGGCGCGCGGCGGCGCGTGGCCGTCGCCGCGCAGCTGGGAGATGGCGCTGCGGCTGCTCGCCACCGGGTACGCGACGGGCGCCGGGCAGGACGCGGTGGCCGCCGCGGTCGTCGGCGCAATCGGCGACGGCGCGGGCATCGAGCTGCTCTCCTACCTGGAGGAGCTGGACCTGCCCGACCCCGACCGGGTGCTCGCCGACCCGAAGGCGTTCGCGCTGCCCGAGCGCGGCGACCGGCAGCTCGCGTTCCTGACCGCGGTGGTGTCCTCGGTGCAGGGCGACTGCACCCGCAGGCGGTGGGAGGCGGGCTGGGAGGTGCTCGCGAAGGCGGTCGACGCGGGCGTCCCGGACGTGGCGGCGCGCGCCGCGTCCGACCTCGCGGCGCTGCGCGACGTCCGCTGGCCGGTGCCGCCGGGGATCGACGCGTTCCTCGACATCCTGCAGCTGTCCGGCGCCCTGCCGGGGGCGTGACCGCCGTGCTGGACCGGACGAAGCTGCTCGCCGCCCGCTACAAGGCCGCCGGCGACCGCCCCTACCTGGCGTCCGCGCTGTACTCGCTGACGGTCGTGCCGAGCGACCGCGTGCCGACGATGGGCGTCGACCGGCACTGGCGGTGCTACGTCTCCCCCGCGTTCGTGGACGCCACGCCCGTCGAGGAGCTGGCGGGCGTGTGGATCCACGAGGCGGCGCACCTGCTGCGCGACCACCACGGCCGCGCGTCCCGGCTCCCGGCCGCCGACCAGCGCGACCACGCGCGGGTCAACATCGCCGAGGACTGCGAGATCAACGACGACCTGCTCGCCGACGGGCTGCCACTGCCCGCCGGCCGGGTCCATCCCCGCGACTTCGGGCTGCCCGAGGGGCGGATGTTCGAGGAGTACCTCCAGGGCGTCCCGCCGCAGCCGCACCACGACTGCGGGTCGGGCGCGCACGGCGTGCCGATGCCGTGGGAGCTGGACGGGGCCGACGCGCCCTCGGTCCGCGCGACCGAGGCGGAGGCGCTGCGGCGCGCGACCGCGGAGGCGATGCGCGCGCACCAGCGAGCGCGCGGGACCCTGCCGGCCGGGTGGCGGCGGTGGGCCGACCAGGTCCTCGAACCCGTCGTCGACTGGCGGCGGGTGCTGGCGGGCGCGGTGCGGGAGGCGGTCGCGTGGGCGGGCGGCGCCGTCGACTACACCTACCGGCGGCCGTCGCGCCGCACCCCGGCGCTGCGCGGCGCGGTGCTGCCGAGCCTGCGCCGCCCGCTCCCCCGCGTCGCGATCGTGGTCGACACCTCGGGGTCGATGGGCGACGGCGAGCTGGCGGCGGCGCTCGCGGAGGTCACCGGGGTGCTGCGGGAGGTCGGCGTGCGCGGTAACCGGGTGAGCGTGCTGGCCTGCGACGCCGACGTGCAGGCGGTGTCGCGGGTGACGTCGGCGTCGCAGGTCGAGCTCGGCGGGGGCGGCGGCACCGACATGCGGGTCGGGATCGCGCGGGCGCTCGCCGACCGAGACCGCCCGCAGGTCGTGATCGTCCTCACCGACGGGTTGACCCCGTGGCCGGCGGAGTCGCCGTCCTGCCGGGTGATCGCGGCGCTGGTCGGCGACGGCGCGCCCGACCCGCCCCGGTGGATCGAGACGGTCCGCGTCGACCGGGCCGCGTAGCGCCTCGTAGGGTACGTCCGAGGACCTGGAGGACCCATGAGCGACGTGCCCGGACGCGACGGCCCCGGCGAGCCCCGGCTCGAGGAGGTGTCGGACGGGGTGTTCGCCTACGTCCAGCCGGACGGCACCTGGTGGATCAACAACACCGGCTTCGTCGCCGCCGAGCGGGGCGTGATCAGCGTCGACGCGTGCTCGACGGAGCGCCGCACCCGCGCCTACCTGGACGCGATCCGGACCGTCACCGACCGGCCCGTCCGGACGCTGGTGAACACCCACCACCACGGCGACCACACGTTCGGCAACTACCTGTTCTCCGGCGCGACCATCGTCGGGCACGAGCGGACCCGCGAGAGCGCGATCGCGTGGGGCAGGCCGTTCGACGAGCCGTTCTGGACGAAGGTGGAGTGGGGCGGCGTCGAGGTCGAGCCGCCGTTCCTCACCTACACCGACGGCGTGACGCTGTGGGCCGGCGACCTGCGCTGCGAGGTCCGGCACGTCGGCACCGCCGCGCACACCACCAACGACTCGATCGTGTGGATCCCGGAGCGCCGCGTGCTGTTCTGCGGCGACCTGCTGTTCAACGGCGGCACCCCGTTCGTCATGCAGGGGTCGGTGGCGGGCGCGATCCAGGTGCTGGAGGACGTCGTCGCGCCGCTGGACGCGGCGACGATCGTCCCGGGCCACGGCCCCGTCGCGGGCCCCGAGCTGATCGGCCGCGTCCTCGGCTACCTGCGGTTCCTGCAGGCGACGGCGGCGGAGGGCAAGGCCGCCGGGCTGTCGCCGCTGGAGGCGGCGCGGGAGGCCGACCTCGGCGCGTACGCGGAGCTGACCGACTCCGAGCGCGTCGTCGGCAACCTGCACCGGGCGTACGCCGAGCTGGACGGCCTGGAGCCGGGCGGCGAGATCGACACCGCCACGGCCCTGCTGGAGATGGTCGACTACAACGGCGGCCGTCCCCTGACCTGCCGGGCGTGACGAGCCCCGCCGGGCGGCGACGCCCGGCTAAGCGGTGACGCCGGGCTTGGCGGTGACGCGCTCGTCCCAGTCGATGCGGAACCGCTGCACGAACCCGAACATCCGCTCCGGGTCGACCGGGCCCGTCGGCCCGCCGGCCGACTTCTCCTTGTTCGTCTGCGCGGCGGCCGCGGCGATCGCCTCGACGCGCGGGCGCCGCAGGTCCTCGTAGGCGGCGAACGCGGCGGACGGGCCGGGCACGTCGCGCAGGCAGCGGGCGAGTTCGACCGCGCTCTCGATCGCGAGCGACGCGCCCTGCCCCGAGCTGGGCGACGGCGCGTGCGCGGAGTCGCCGACGAGCACCATGCGGCCGCCGTGCCAGCGCGGGACGCGCGGCATGATCTCGATGCCGCCGAGGACGAACAGGTCCTCGGCACGGCTGTGCCGGAGCAGCGCGGCGCCGGGGTCGTCGTCGGCGTGCAGGCCGCGGAGCCGTTCGAGCCATGCGGCGGGCGGGGTGTTCCGCGAGGCGAACGCGATGGCCGCGTCGGGCTCGGGGACGTTGCTGAACCAGGCGACGCGTCCGTCGGGCATCGACCAGTAGCCGAGGAACGCGCGGGCGCCGAACGCGAAGTACATGAGGTCGGGGTCGGGGGTCACGCCGCTGCCGGACGCGAACCCGCCGATCCCGATGAGGCCGGTGTACTCGGGGCCGGGGGCGGCGGGGTCGATGAGGCCGCGGACGGTGGAGCGGATGCCGTCCGCGCCGACCAGGATGTCCGCGGTGGCGGTGGTGCCGTCGTCGAACCGTGCGGTGACGCCGTCCGCGGTCTCCTCGACGCCGGTGAGCCGCTTCCCGTGCTCGATCGCGACGCCCTGCCCGGCGGCGTGGTCGTGCAGGGCGCGGTTGAGGTCGGCCCTGGCCACCACGTGGCTCGCGGGCAGCCCCGGCAGCCCGGTGAACTCGGCGAACCGGTTGCCCTTGCCGTCCCCCATCACCATGCCGGGGACCGGGCGGCCCGCGGCCCGCACCGCGTCCGCGGCACCGATCACCTCCAGGGCGTTGAGGCCGTTCGGCGCGACGGTCAGCGCGGCGCCGCCGTCCCGCCCGGCCTCGTGCGCCTCGTACACGGTCGCGTCGATGCCCGCCTTGCGCAGGGCCAGGGCCGTCACCGGGCCCGCGATGCCGCCGCCGATCACCAGGGCCGTCCGTACCGGGGTCATGTCGTCTCCTCGCGTCGTCATGGCTTCATAGTCACACTGAAACTAGTTGCAAGTCAACTAGTGCAGATGAGGCTAGTATCGGTGCATGAGCTCACCGGTCCGCAGTTCCCCGCTCGCCCTGACCGTGCTGGCGCTGCTGCACACCCGGCCGCTGCACCCCTACGGCATCCAGCGGCTGATCAAGGAATGGGGCAAGGAGCAGGTCGTCAACGTCGGGCAGCGCGCGGGCCTGTACCGGACGATCGACCGGCTGAACGCGGCTGGGCTGATCGCCGTCCGGCAGACCGAGCGCGGCAGCCAGTACCCGGAGCGGACCGTCTACGAGGTGACCGAGGCGGGGCGGGAGACGGCGCGGACGTGGCTGCGGGAGATGCTCGCGGCGCCGAAGCGGGAGTTCCCCGAGTTCCCGGCGGCGCTGTCGAACATGATGCTGCTCCCGCCGGGCGAGCTGCTGGACGTCCTCGACGAGCGGCTGCGGGCACTGGAGAAGGACCTCGCCGGGTTCGACGCGAGCCTCGGCGAGGAGGAGGCGATGGGCCTGCCGCGCATCACCATGCTGGAGACCGAGTACCTGCGAGCGGTCACCGCCGCCGAGGCCGGCTGGGTGCGCTCGGTCCTGGACGACCTGCGCTCAGGCCGGCTCACCTGGAGCAAGGAGATGCTCGCCGCCTTCGACGCCGGCGACCGCTGACGACGCGCTGACAAGGGAGGCGCCGCCGTCCGGACGGCCGGTGTGAGGTGGGTCTTCTCAGCGGAGTTCGGCGGTCGTCAGGAGGCGGATGTGGGCGGTGGCCCAGGCCTCGGCGATGCGGTCCGGGTCGTCGGAGCCGAGCGTCCCGGCGAGGGCGGCGAGCGCGCCGGCGGCGGCGCGCAGGCCGGTGCGCCGCAGGTCGTCGCCGGTGCG
The DNA here is from genome assembly GCF_040651755.1 of Actinomadura sp. NPDC048394. Taxonomy (NCBI): domain Bacteria; kingdom Bacillati; phylum Actinomycetota; class Actinomycetes; order Streptosporangiales; family Thermomonosporaceae; genus Actinomadura; species Actinomadura sp. NPDC048394. The sequence goes on from NZ_JBEZJL010000011.1 coordinate 25,052, forward strand.
GGCGATCCGGTCGCGCAGCCCCGGCGTGGCGTGCAGCAGGCCGCGGTGCGCGGCCTCGGCGCAGACGTCGAGCGCCGCCCGGACGGCGTCGCCGAGCGGGTCGGGCGGGGCGGCGGACGGGCCGTCGAGCACGGCCGCGCCGTCGCCGGGCGCCAGGTCGGGGACGACGGCGCCCGACGCCGTCAGCACCGCGAAGGGGTCGATGACGAGGCCGCCGCGGTCGCGGTGGACGGCGCCGGTCACCATGCGGGGCGCGTCGGCGAGCGCCGCCGCGAGCGCGTCGAGCGCGGCCGGACGGTACGGCCCGTGCTCGGCGGACACGACCGCCGTCGCACCCGCCGCGTCCGCGACGACCGCCTCGAGCCGCTGCGCGCCGGGATGGTAGCCGACGTCGCGCACCTCGGCGATCTCGACCGCGCGCACCAGCTCGGCCTCCACGCGCGGCCGGACGAGGCGGGGCGGCAGCGCGTCCAGCGCCCGCTCCTCGGCTTTCAGGTCGCGGACGAGCAGCCCGGCGGGCAGCCCCTCCCAGGCGTTGCCGAGCGGCGTGACGGTGGTCTTCGCGATCCGTCCGGCGGCGACGCGGACGACCCGCCCGGCGCTGCGGGAGGCGCTCTCGGACACCACGTTCGCGGCGGCGAGCGTGCGCAGCGGCGACCCGAGGATCCGGCGTCCGGCGAGGTCGGCGCCGGTGAGCGCCTCGCCGTCCGGGACGTTCCAGTGCCGCTTGAGCACCAGGACGACGCCCGTGCCGGCGTGCGCGAGGAACAGGTCGGCGGTGCGGACCCGGTCGGTGCCGGCGACGCGGCAGCCGAGCGCGGTGAGCCGGACGCGGCGCAGCGGCGTCTCGGCGGACTCGTCGGTGCCGAGGACCTGCGAGCGGGTGCCGCCGGCGGCGGACGCGCGGTGCCGCGCGTGCACCTCGGCGATGAGCGCGGCGAACCGCGCGGGGTCGTGGGCGGCGTCGCGGTCGTGGTAGGCGGCGAGCTGCCCGGCGAGGTCGCCGACGGCGCCGGCGGGCCAGTGCAGGTTCCGCGCGGCCAGCTCGGCGGCGGTGCGGCGCAGCGCGGTGGCGAGGACGGGCCCGGCATGCACGGCGCCCTCCAGCAGGACCTGGTCCACGAGGCGGGCGGCGGCGCCGAGTCCGCCGGAGCCGTCCGCGCCCCTCCCGTCGCCGCCGACGTCGAGCCGGACGTCGGCGCCGGTGAGGCCCCGCTCGTCGGCGGCGCGGAACGCCCAGGCGGCCAGCACGGTCATCTCGGCGCGGACGGACGCGACCGCGTCGGTGTGCACGTAGCCGAGCTCGCCCGGCACGAGGAACCGGACCGTGCAGGTCTGGAGCTCGACGCGGGCGACGGGGTCGTCCGGCGTCGGCCGGTGGATCGCGGCGGAGTACCCGGCGCGGTGGGTGCGGCGGGCGGCGGTGAGGGCGCGGCGGCCGAGGACGGCGGCGAGCGCGTCGTCGTCCAGCGCTCCGGGCGTCCAGCCGGTGACCTCGGCGGTGGCCGGCTCCTCCGCCGGGGCGTCGGCGCCGGCGGCGCCGGCGGCGCCGCGCTGGTAGGCGAGGACGAGGCAGATCTGGTGGCGGCACGTCCCGGTCGCGGCGCAGGTGCAGGTCGCGGCCTCCAGGCCCGCGCCCGCGGGCAGCGCCGCCGCGGTCCCGTCGGGGTACCGGCCCTCGACACCGCCGTCCGGCGCGACGGTGATCTCCGGGCCGTTGCCCGCGTCCAGGTCCTTCGCGGCGCGCTTGACCAGCCCGCGGTTGGCGAGGGCGGCGAGCGCGTCCGGGGTCAGCGCGAGCAGGTCGGCGCGCGTCACGACCCGATCCTCTCGGCGACGAACTCGGCGAGCCGGCCGGGCGTCATCGCGCCGACGTGCGCGCCGGCCGCGGCGAGCCGGCGGCCCATCTCGCGGTCGAAGGCGGGGTTGGCGGCCTCGTCGAGCGCGGCGAGGCCGAGCACGCAGGTGCCCTGCTCGACGAGGCGCCGCACCTCCCGGACGAGCCGCCCGGGGTCGCCGCCCTCGTAGAAGTCGCTGATGACGGCGACGATCGCGCGGCGCGGGTTGTCGACCAGCCCGGCGCCGTAGGCGACCGCGCGGGCGATGTCGGTGCCGCCGCCGAGCTGTACCTTCATCAGCAGCTCCGCCGGGTCGGTGACGTCGGACGTCAGGTCCACGACGGAGGTGTCGAACGCGACGAGGTGGGTCTTCAGGCCCGGCAGGCCCCACAGGCAGGCGGCGGTCACCGCCGAGTGGATGACCGAGTCGAGCATCGAACCGGACTGGTCGACGAGCAGGATCATCTGCCACTGCTCGACGTGCCGCCGCGTCCGCGACACGAACCGCGGCTTCTCGATGTAGAGGCGGCGCTCGTCGGGGCGGTAGTGCGCGAGGTTGGCGCGGACCGTGCCGTGGAAGTCGAAGTTGCGGGAGTTGCGGATCCGGCTTGGGCGCCGCGACCGGGTCCCGTGGAACGCCTGCCTGACCTCCGTCTTGAGCTTGTCCATCAGCTCCCGCACGACGGCGTCGACGATCCGCCGCGCGAGCGCGAGCACCTCCGGGTTCATCAGGTGCTTGGTCCGCAGGACGGCGCGCAGCAGCGCCCGGTCCGGCTCGATCCGCTCCAGCACGGCCGGGTCGGTGACGATGTCGTGGATCTCGTAGCGCTCGACGGCGTCGCGTTCGAGCCGCTCGATGGTCTCCTTGGGGAACAGCCGGTGCACGTCGTCGAGCCAGTCGACGGTGGTGAGCACGGACGCGCCGTCGCCGCCGGTCCGGTCGTCGGCGCGGCCGTCGCCGGGGGCGGGGCCGGGCGCGGAGCCGCCGCCGCGGCGGACGCCGCGCCGCGCGAGATCGGGGTCGCGGCCGTAGAGCCAGTCGAGGGCGCGGTCGCGGGCGGCGGCGTCGCCGCCGAGCGGCCCGGTGGCGCCGCCGGCGGGCGCGCCGAGGATCAGCCGCCAGCGCTCCAGATCCCCGGGCGGGGTCCCGGGTGGGGTCCCGGGTGGGGTCATGGTCGTCCTCCGGTGAGTCCGGCGGCCTCGAGGGCGCGGTCGACGCGCTCCTCCAGGGCGTGCGCCTCGGCGATGACGAGGGGGTCGCGGGGCGCGCGCAGCAGCCCGCGGGCGGACCCGCGCAGGCCGCGCCGGGCCAGCAGCCGCTCGGCGATCGTCTCCCGCTCGCGCGGCGGGAAGAACTCGAACGCCTGCCGCAGCGCGGGCAGCGCGACGAGGAAGTCCTCGTCGGTGAGCGCGCCGACCAGCTCGTCCAGGACGGCGAGGACGGTCCCGCCGGGATCGAGGACCTCCTGCCTGGCCAGCGCGAACAGCCCGGCGAGCCAGTCGCCGAACACCGGCGGCCCGGCGGCGCCGCGCACCGCGCGGGCGGGGTCGGCGGTGTCGCCGAGGGCGCGACCGAGGCCGAACGCGGCGCCGCGCAGGTCGGGCGGCGCGTCGGGGGCGGCGGCGACGCGGCGGGCGACGCCGAGCGCCGCGTCCCGGTCGACGCGGAGCGTCCCGGCGGTGTGCAGCAGCGCGTCGCGGGCCGCGGCGAGCGCCCGCAGCCGGGCGCGGTCGGCGGGTTCCGGGCCGCCGCGGATCCCTTCGGCGAGCCACAGGATCCGTTCCGTGCACTCCTCGATGACGGTGCCGAACAGCGGGCTGCGGGCCGTCCCGAGGACGTGGTCGTGCCGCCACAGGCCGAGGACGACGTCCAGCGCGCGGCCGAGCGCGCCGAGGTCGGACGCGCCCGCGACCCCGGCGGCGAGGGACGCGGCGATGCGGCCGGACTGCCCGGCGCAGCCGCACAGCGCCGCGTCGAACAGCGACTCCGCGAGCCGCTCCATGTCGCCGCCGGCGCCGGCGGTCCGCTCGTCGAGGGCGGCCGCCGCGGCGTCGCCGAGGGTCGGGCCGTAGGCGCCCGCCTCGATCAGCGCGGCGAGCCGGGCGCCGCCGCGGTCGGAGGTGTCGAGGTGCCAGACCTCCTCCAGCACCGGGTCGGCGCCGGTCGCCGGGCCCGACTCGCGCTCGGCGCCGGGGATGCGCAGGACGCGCAGCCGGTGCAGCGCGCGGCTGCGCTCCAGGCCCCGCGCGGTGGTCAGCTTCAGCGTGATCCGGCCGCCGGCCGCGAGGCCGAGCCGTTCCAGCTCGGCGGCGGCGTCGTGGACGAGCGGCGGCGCGGGCGTGGCGGGGTGCAGGCGGCCGACGCGGCTGCCGCTCAGCGCCGCGACCATCTCGGTGACGGCGGGATGCGCGCCGGGCGCGAGGGGGCCGCGCGACGTCCACGGCAGCCGCTGGTCGAGGTCCTCGCCGACGAGCGCGGACACCAGGCCGTCGAGGAGGTCGGTGCGGGCGGGCGAGCGGTGCCCGCGCAGCCGGGTGAGGCCCTCGGTGAGGGTCCGCGCGGCGATCAGGTCGGCGGTCGACACGACCTGCCTGCGCTCGCGGAGCCGCGTCACGACGGTCTCGGTCAGCGCGGCGGCGGCGCCGTCCGGGCCGTCCTCCCAGAGCCGCTGGTAGTACTCCGGCGACGGCATGCCGGACTGGTAGCCGGTGAACGCGTCGAGGCGCCGGAACGAGTACGGGACGAGGAAGCTGCCGCCCGTCGCGCCCTCGCCCGGCGCGGGGACCGCGGGCCATTCGGTGCCGCCGGTGCGGGCGAGGGCTTCGAGCGCGGGCTTGTGGAACCCGCCGGTCACCACGACGACCGGCCGGTCCCCCGCGTCGGCCCGCGCCGCGCGGACCCACGCCGCCATGTACGACTCGCGCGCGGAGTCGTCGTGGCCCGGCTCCGCTTCGCCGCGTACCAGGTCGAAGTACGCGCCGAGCCGTTCGTGCAGGTCGGCGCCGTCGATCTCGAACAGGTGGTCCCACAGCACGTCGGTGTTGTCGACGGCGAACTCGCGGCACAGCCGCTCGGTGGCGTCGGCGTAGCGGCGCTCGGCGTCGGCGTACCGGTTGCCGCGCTCGGCGAACGCGGGATGCCACGCGGGCAGGTCGATGAACCGCAGCTCCGCGCCGGCGGCCCGGCCCGCGTTGAGCGCCGCCCATTCCGGCGAGTAGTCGCAGAACGGGGTCCACGACGAGTGGACCCGGTCGCCGTCCCGGTAGAAGCTGTAGACCGCGATCGGCGGCCGGTGGCCGAGGAGCAGCTCGTCCAGCCGCCCGTTGACGTCGGCGGGCCCCTCCACCAGCACGTACGCGGGACGCAGCCGCGCGATCGTGTCGCGGACGAGCCGCGCGCACGCCGGGCTGTGGTGCCGGACGCCGATGAACGTGACGGCCATCAGCCGGGCAGCCGGTGCCGGGCGGCGTGCAGCGCCTTCCACTGCTCGCCGTCGCGCCGGGCGGCCGTCTGCTCCAGGTAGCGGCGCAGCCGGGTCAGGTCGTCGGCGCTGTCCTTGGCGGCCGTCCCGGCGAGGCACTCGACGATGTCGGCGGCGCCGCCCGCCTCGCCGCGCAGGAACCAGCCCCGCACGCCGACCGCGTGCGCGACCGACACCGCCTCCGCCGTGCTCATCACCGCCGAGAGCCGGTCCATCGGGCGGCCCTCCTCGGTGGTGGCGTTCCGCAGCTCGCGGAACGTGGTGACCAGCACCTCCAGCACGTCGCGGCGCGGCGCGACGCCGACGCCGCTGCGCTCCAGCAGCCGCGCCGCCTCCCGCTCGACCAGGTCCAGCTCGGTCGCGAAGTCGGCGATCGGGAACACCGTCTCGAAGTTGAACCGCCGCTTCAGCGCGGCGCTCATCTCGTTGACGCCGCGGTCGCGGGTGTTCGCCGTCGCGATCACGTTGAACCCCTCGCGGGCGAACACCATCGACTCCGGCCCGGACAGCTCCGGGATCGCGAGGACGCGGTCCGACAGCGGCGACAGCAGCGAGTCCTGCACCTCCAGCGGGCAGCGGGTGATCTCCTCGAACCGGACGACCTTCCCCTCGGCCATCCCGGTCAGCAGCGGCGCCGGCACCAGCGACCGCGTCGACGGCCCCTCCGACACCAGCAGCGCGTAGTTCCACGAGTAGCGGATCTGGTCCTCGGTGGTCGCCGCGCCGCCCTGGATCGTCAGCGTGGACGCCCCGGACACCGCCGCCGCGATCAGCTCCGACAGCAGCGACTTCGCGGTGCCGGGCTCGCCGACCAGCATCAGCCCGCGGCTCGTGGCGAGGGTGACCAGGGCCCGGTCGATGAGCGCGGTGTCCCCGACGAACTTGCGGGTCACGCCGAGCGCGTCGTCGCCGACGATGAACCGCCGCGCGCCGGTCAGGCTCAGCGCCCAGCCGGGCGGGCGCGGCCCCTCGTCGTGCTCGCGGAGCCGGTCCAGCTCGTCGGCGAACCGCACCTCCGCGGGCGGTCTCTGGTGGTCGGCGGTCTTCTCGGGCATGGTGTCCGTTCCGGGGTCAGACGGCGGATGCGGCGAGGCGGGTCAGGTCGGCGAGGACCTCGGACGCGGTGACGTCGTCGAGGTCGCCGAAGCGCAGCGGGGCGTCCCTGGTGGAGCGGTACCGGTAGGCGCGCGGGTCCGCGCCGAGCCAGACGATCCGGAGGGTCTGGTGGTCGCCGGACGCGGCGAGCTCTCCCGCGTAGAGGCCGGGCTCCAGGTCGATGACGACGTGCCGGTTCCCGGGGACCCGGCGGGAGATCCACTCCTGGACGCCCCCGTCCTGCGGCGCGCCGATCTCCCAGCCGCGGCCGGTGAGGCCGACCACCGTGCCGAGCGGCACTTTCAGCTGCTCGAACCGCTCCAGCCGCTCGCTTCCCCGCTCGGCTTCGGTGAGCGCGTGGACGGTGCGGCCGAGCTGCGGGAACGGCTGGAGGATCTCGTAGTCGGCGAACACCTCGGCCCACGCGCCGAGCGCGTCGCCGAGCTGGACGGGGTGCGCGAGGCCGATGGCGGCGTGCCCTGGCACCTCGACGAGGTCGTCGCCGGCGTCGGCGAACGTGCGGTCCTCCGCGATCCGGAACGGGGTGACGGCGCCGCCGTCCTCCGCGAACCAGACGAGGCGGCGCGCGACGTGCCGGACGAGGGGGTGGCCGACGACGTGCTCGCCGAACTCGGCGGGGGTCCAGCGGCGCTGCGCGACCATCGCGCCCTCCAGGCGGCGCAGCAGGTCGGCGGCGACGGCGCGGACGTCCTTCTTCAGGTCGGCGAACGCCTGGTACGCGGCGGGCGCGAGGGCCGGGTCGTCCTTCGCGCCGGGCTTCGGCAGGGACTTGCGGGGCCGGCCGTTCTCGTCGGCGACGACCGGCCTGAGCGCCTCGTCGAACCCGACGGTGAAGCGGCGCGGGCCGTAGTCGAGCATCATGGCGCCCTCGTCGTCCAGCCCGAACGACGGGACGATCCGGTCGGCGAGCTGGTCGGTGGACAGCCCGAGCCGGTCGGCGACCTGCCGCATGCGGCGCTGCGCCTCGCGCTTGATCCCCTGGAACTTCACCTTCTGCGCGATGCCGTGCAGGTGCATCAGCGCGACGTCCGTCCCGATGCCGGTGAGCACCTCCAGGCCCGTCACGGCGTGGGCGTGCCGCCCGTCGCCGGGCCAGGCGCGGATGATCGGCGTGAGGCGGCGGACGGTGGTGTCGTCGCCGGTGCGGCCGAGCTGGACCAGCGCCCAGCCCTCCTTGGACGGGGCGCCCGCGTCCTGCCATTTCTGGAACAGCGCCCAGCCGAACTCCGCCAGGGACGCCGGGTCGCACGCCTCCCGGACCGCGTCCAGGCCGTAGGAGGTCGGGAGGGCGAGCAGCGCGACGAGGTGGGCGGTCGCGGCTGCGGGGAGCGCCTCACTGCCGCCGCGCAGCAGCACCTGCGGGAGGACGCCCGGGTCCGCCCAACCGGCGGTCTTCGGCGGGACGGTCTCGCCTGTCTCGACGGGGTGGGCGGCCAGCAGGCCCTCGACCGCGGCGGCGGCCTCGTCGCCGTGAGCGGCGCGGGCCGCGTCCACGATCGCGCGGCGCCTGCCGGGGTCGTCGCGGTCGAGGTGGCGCAGCGCCCGGGCGGCGGAGCGGCGCGCCGTCTTCGCCTTGCCGAGCGCGGCCGGGACGAGGTACGGGACGGCGTCGAACCCGTGCCGGTCGTACCAGCGCTCGGCGTCGGGATCGTTGCCGCCGAGCCGTCCGGCCATGTGCAGCGCCACGTCGGCGTGCAGGAACGGCGCGAGCAGCGTGAGCCGCATCCGGTTCTTCTTCACGACGCGCAGTGTCGGCGGCAGCGCGTCGAGGCCGTAGCGGGCGATGACCCGCCGCATCCACTTTCCGGTGTCGTACCGGTCGTAGCCCTTCCAGCCGGCGAGCAGCGGCCGGACGAGATCCTCCGGCCCGTGCACCACCGGCGCCATGGACCGGGCGCCGCCCTCGCGGATCGCCCCGGCCAGGGCCTCGTCGTCGCCGCTCGGCGGCGCGCCGACGGAGCCGACGTCGGTGCCGAGCCAGTCCGCGTGCTCGCCGTCCCGCCAGCGCAGCTCCCCCTCGGGCGGCGCGAGACCCGCGACGACCGGCTGGAAGGGGTTCTCCCACGGCGGGGCGGCCAGGACCGCGGGGACGGCGCCCGCCGGAGCCTCCGGCACCCGGGTGGACGTCGCCGCGGCCTTCTCCACGGCCGCGCGCACGCCGTCCGGCAAACCGGGCAGCGCCGCGACGACGCCGGAACTGGTCCGGACGTGCTGTTCCAGGAGCGCGTCCTCGCCCGCCTCCGCGAGCAGCCGCAGCGCCCGGACGGGGAACCGATTCAGCGCGTCACCGAGCTCGGCCTTGAGGTACTTGTCGTCGCGCCGGTCGAGCAGCGCGCGCAACGCCTCGTCCGACGGCAGTAGCGCGATCGTCCTGGCGACGCGCTTGCGGTCCTCGGCGTCGAGGTACCGGCCGTCGAGCTGCTCGAGCAGGAACGGCAGGAGGCCGGGGCCGATCCCGTCCGCCATCGTGGCGAGCACGTCGACGGACGCCCCGCCGAAGTGCAGGCCGATCGCCGGATAGGGCGCCGCGAGCTGCGCGGGCGTGCCGAGCGAGGCCAGCGCGAGCGCGTGCAGACCCGAGGGGCGTCCCTTGACGATGGGAGCGGCGCAGCACTCCTCCACCCAGTCCCGGCGGGTCGGCACCAGGTAGGACACCAGCCACCGGGCCTCCCAGCCGTCCCGGTGCGCCGCCAGACGCTCGACCGCCTCGGCGTACACCTCCTCGTCGGCGGCCGCCAGCAGACCGCGGACCTTGCGCAGGCCGTCGGCCGGCGACCCGGGCCCCAACCTGCTCAGCCCGCGGTTGACCCCCGGCCAGCCGCCCTTCCAGGGGCCGTCCTTCCCGGACCGCTGGCCGGTCATCCGGGCCAGCTCGACCACCGCGCAGGCGGCGAACGGCAGGCCCCGCTCAATGGTCCAGGAGTCGACGAAGGTCTCGTAGGGGGCGTCGGCCCCCCACAGCGTGAAGCCCAGGAGGGCCACGGTCGCGACGGCCGCCGCGCCTACCGGATCGGGCTCCCCGGCCAGGTGCCGCAGGGCGGCCTCCGCGAGGTCCGGGGCGCCGCTCCTGTCCGGGACGATCGCCTCCACGGGGCCGCCGGGCTTCTCGATCAGCGCGCGCGCCCTCGCGGGCGCCGCGTCGTCGACCGGGAAGGCCGGGCCGGTCAGCCCGCCGCGCCTCGGGTGCAGCTTGCGGCGCCAGGCGGCCGGAAGCGTCAGGGCGTCCTCGTCGGGGAGCGGGGGGAGATCGTCCATGTCGCCTCACGGTAGAGGAGCGTCCCGGCGGACCACCCCAAGATCGGAAATGTCGGCGCCCGCCAGCGTAGGGCGGTGCTCCGACATTTCCGCGACGGGACGAGCGGCCACGGACAGCTCGCACACCCCGTCCTCGCACGACCGCTCCAGCCGTCCCCGCGACAGGGTCTCCGCGAGCCCCATGAACCAGCAGGACGGGCAGCCGCGCAGCGCGACCAGCCCCACCGGCGCCAGCAGCAGCCCCACCGGCCCCACCAGGGGGACGAGCGCGACCGCGCCGGCCAGCGCGCCGAACCCCACCGCGCCCCGCAGCAGATGCCGTCCCAGCGACTCATCGGTCATGGCCGCCCTCCAGCGCCTCGTGGACCGCCGCCCGCGCCCGGTGCAGCCGCGACTTCATCGCGGGCACGCTCAGCCCGAGCGCGCCGGCGGCCGTCCGTCCCGGGATCCCCTGCACGTCCCGCATGATCAGGACGCGCCGCTGGTCGGCGGGCAGCGCGGCGATCGCCGCCGCGACCCGCTCGGCCTCCAGCCGCCGCAGCACGTCGTCCTCCGCCGACGGCACGGCGCCGTCCGGGACCTCCCGGGGTTGCAGGACCGTCCGCGCCCGCCGCAGGCACTCGTTCCGGACGATCCGGAACATCCACGACGCCAGCGCGCCCGACGCCCGCAGCGTCCCGATCTTCCGGTACAGGACGATCAGCGCCTCCTGCGCGGCGTCCTCGGCGTCCTGCGGCGACGCGCACAGCGCGTGCGCGAACCGCCGGACGTGCGGATGCGACCCCGACACCAGCGCCGCGATCGACTCGGCGTCGCCCCGCTGCGCCCCGGCGACCAGCCGCTCCCCCGGCCACGCCCGCTCAGCCACGCGACCCCCTCCTGCGCCGCACCACGGCGGCGGTGCACGCGCACACGAGCACCGCCGCACCCGCGACGACCCCTGCGATGACCATGATGACCTCCGTTCCCGTGCCGGCCCGTTCACCGGCACGCCCATAGGAGGCTCTGACCCCCGGAAAGGATTCGCCCCGGCCCCGTTTCCGCACGGAAACCCGTCCCCGCCGCAAGCCCCTATCCTGCACGGTCCGGCGTACGTTGGATGATCGGGGTGGTCGACCATGACGGACGACGTGCGGCGCATAGGCGACAACGTCCGCGCCGCCCGGCTGTACCGGGGCATGTCGCTCGAAGTGCTCGCCGGGCTCGTAGGACGCACCAAGGGATGGCTGTCCCGCGTGGAGAACGGGCATCTGCGGCTCGAACGCCGCAGCGACATCCGCGCCATCGCCGAAGCCCTCCAGGTCTCCCCCTCCGACCTCGTCGGCGAACCGGGCCCGATCATCCGCCCCAAGGAACGCGCGTACGGTGACGCGGTACGGCTGCGGGACGTCCTCCTCGACACGTCGCTGGACGACCCGCCGGACGTCCCCGCCCGCCCTCTCGGCGCGCTGACCGAACTCATCGAAGGACGGATCCGGAGGCAGCGCCGCGCGTCGGACTACCCGGGCCTCGGCGTGACGTTGCCGCCGGTGGTGGCGGAGCTGCACGTCCACGCGGCCGAGGGCGACGAGGCGCAGCGGGCGGCGGCGCTGAGGCTGCTGGTCGAGACGTGCACCGCGGCGACGTTCATGCTGCGCAACCTCGGGCAGGTCGATCTCGCCTGGATCGCGGCGGACCGCGCCGGGCACGCCGCCCGCCTCCTCGACGACCCCGTCATGACCGCGGCGGCCGTGTTCGCCCGCGCGCACTCCCGCCCCGCGGCAGCGCTGTCGCGCCCGATGCGGGAGGCGGCGCGGACCGCCGGACGCCTGGAGCCCCACCTCGGCGACGACCGCACCGCCCACGAGGTCTACGGCATGCTGCAGCTGTCGGCCGCCCTCGCGTGCCAGGTGCAGGCCGACCACGCGGCCGCGGCACGGCACGTCGAGGAGGCGGAGCGGACCGCCGCGCGGATCGGCGAGCAGCCCGAGTCGTCCCCCGGCGACGGGTGGCAGAGCTTCGGGGCCGCGAACGTCGGCGTCTGGCGCGCGATGCTCGCCGTGGAGGCCGCCGACCCGGAGACGGCCGTGGACGCCGCGTCCCGCGTGGACGTCGAGGCGCTCCCCTCCAAGACCCGCAGGGCCGCGCTCTTCATCGAGAAGGCCCGCGCCTTCGCGATGCTCGGCAAGCCGCGTGAGGCCGTCCGCGAGCTCCGCCAGGCCGAGAAGCACGCCCCGGTGAAGGTCTACAAGAACCCGCTGGTGCGCGACCTCGTCGCCGACCTCCACGACCGCGCCGTCAACCGCGACCTGCGCGGTCTCGCGTGGCGCATGAACCTCGCCTGACGGTGGGGCGGGGCGGGTTTCGGGGGCGAAACCGGTGGGGCGGCTTGGTGCTTAGCGTGTTCGTCTCGTTACGGAATGCGAGACGGATGCGGAGGGTGCATGAGGCGCGGGTGTTGCGAGCCGCCGGTGCTCTACTCGTGGGACGTGCCGGAGGCGTCGGCGGGCGGGGTGTCGGACGACTGGGCGACGGTGGCGCGGCACGTGGACGCGGCGCTGCGCGGGGCGCCGGGCGGGGCGCGCGGCGTCGTCCGGCGGGTGCGGGTCAGCCTCATCGGGCGCGGCGCGTACATCGACCTCGGTGCGGTCGCGGAGGCGTCGCGGCTGGACGGCGGCGTGGTGTGGACGGCCCGGTGAACGCGTTCCGGACGGCGTCGTGGTGGGGCGGACGCTTCAGGCGATCGCCCGGGGGCGTGTTCGTGCTGGTGGGAGGGGTGCGGGACGATGGGGGCGACGAAGAAGGAGGACGTGTGACGCGCGAGCTTGGGGACGGGACGCTGGCGGTGGGGGCCGGGAGGCCGCCTGCGAAGAAGTACGCGCCGCCGTTGCCGGGGCCGGCCTTCGCGGCGCATTACCATCTGCCGGGCGAGCCGGTGGGGCCTTACACGTACGGGCGCGACACCAATCCGACGTGGACGTTGCTGGAAGCGGCGATCGGGGAGCTGGAGGGCGGCGCGGAGGTCGTTTCGTTCTCGTCGGGAATGGCGGCGATCGCGGCGGTGCTGCTGTCGCAGGTGCGGTCCGGTGACGTGGTGGTATTGCCGGACGACTGCTACCAGACGACGCGGGCGTTGAAGGAGCGGCTCGAATCGTACGGGGCGGTCGTGCGGATGGCGCCGACGGCGGGCAATGCGCAGATGGAATTGCTCGACGGCGCCCGGCTGGTGTGGGTGGAGACGCCGTCGAATCCGAATCTGGACGTGTGCGATATCGCGCGGCTGGTCGAGGCGGCGCACGAGGCGGGCGCGCTGGTGGCGGTCGACAACACCCTGGCGACGCCGCTCGGGCAGCGTCCGCTGGATTTGGGCGCGGACTTCTCGGTGGCGAGCGACACCAAGGCGCTGACCGGGCACGGTGACCTGCTGCTCGGGCATGTCGCGACGCGGGACGGGGCCCTCGCCGAGAGCGTGCGGCTGTGGCGGAAGACGGTCGGCGCCATTCCGGGGCCGATGGAGGCGTGGCTGGCGCACCGTTCGCTGGCCACCCTGGAATTGCGGCTGGACCGGCAGGACGCCAATGCGATGGCATTGGCCGAGGCGCTGAAAAAGCGGCCTGAGGTCGCCGGGTTGCGGTATCCGGGATCGCCGGACGACCCGTCCCACGAAATCGCGGCGAAGCAGATGCGGCGGTTCGGGTGCGTCGTCTCGTTCACGCTGCCGGACGAGGCGGTCGCGGAGCGTTTCCTCGGCGCGATGCGGCTGGTCAACCAGGCGACGAGTTTCGGTTCCGTGCACAGTTCCGCCGAGCGCAGGGGCCGCTGGGGCGGCGACGCCGTCGAGCCGGGGTTCGTGCGGTTCTCGGTCGGTGTGGAGAACACCGATGACATCGTCGCCGACGTCCTCGCCGCGCTGGACGAGGCCTCAGCCGAGGTTCGCGAGGTCGGCGAGGATCTCTGACAGCAGGACGGAGTCGACGGTGGCGAACCCGTTCTCGACCGGGGGCGCGGAGCCGTGCTCGCAGGGTGCGGGCGCGATCCAGACGTGCTCCAGCGTCTGCTCGGGGTTCAGGTCGACATAGCCCGCGACGATCCCGGGGTCGAGGTCGATCACGACGTGGTGGGCGCCGGCACGGCGGGAGATCCAGCGCTGGACGCCGCCGTCGAGCGCGGGGCCGCGGTCCCAGCCCGTCCGGGTCAGGCCGAGGATCCTCCCGGTGGGCACGCGCAGCCCCTCGAAACGGGCGAGGGCGCCGTCGCGGCCCTCGCCGTCGGCGAGGGTGAACGCGGGGCGCGCGAGCTGCAGGAACGGCTGGACGATCTCGTAGTCGGCGAACACCTCCGCCCAGGCGGGCAGGGCGTCGCCGAGCAGCAGCGGGTGGGCGATCCGCACGTCGTCGACGACGGCGAAGGCGTCGTCGTGGACGTCGGCGGGCGTGCGGTCCTCGGCGAGCCGGAACGCGGTGCCGCCGGACGTCCAGACCAGGCGGCGCGCGATGTGCCACATCAGCGGGTGCCGGACGAGGAACGCCGCGAACTCGCCGGGCGTCCAGGTGCGGCCCTCGACCATCGCGGCCTCCAGCCGGGCGATCTGGAGGGACGCGACGGCGCGGACGTCCTTCTTCAGCTCGGCGAACCGCCGGTGGGCGTCCGGCGCGAGCGCTGGGTCGTCCTTGGCGCCGGGCTTGGGCAGGGTCTTGCGGACCTTGCCGTCCTCGCCGGTCACGTGGGGCCTGAGCTGCTCGTCGAACCCGACGGTGAAGCGGCGCGGGCCGTAGTCGAGCGTCATCGCGCCCGCGTCGTCCAGGCCGAACGACGGGACGAGCCGGTCGGCGAGCCGCCCGTCGCTCAGCCCCTTGCGCGCGGCGACCTCGCGGAGCTTGACCTGCGCCTGCCGCTGCAGCCCCTTGTAGCGGCCGCCGCGCGCGATGCCGTCGAGGTGCAGGAGCGCGAGCTCGGTGCCGATGGCGGCGAGCGCGTCCAGGCCGGCGACGGCGCGGTCGTGCCCGGCCTGGCCGGGCCATTCCTTGATCAGCGGGGTGAGGCGGCGGACGGTGGCGTCGTCGCCGAACCGGCCGAGCGCGGGCAGGACGAACGCGGAGCGGCCCGGCGTTCCGGCCTGCCGCCACGCCTCGAAGACGGCCCAGGCGAACGCGGTGAGGGACGCCGGGTCGCACAGCGCGGCGGTCTCCTCGGCGGCCTCGGCCGCGCCGGGGAACGCGTCCGGCCGCAGCGCCATCGCCCACAGGTGGACGAGGTTGCGGGCGGCGTCCGGCGGAAGGCGCAGCCCGGCGTCCCGCAGGACGGGCCGGGGCAGCGCCTCGGTGTCCAGCCATCGGGGCAGGTCCGGCGGCTTCGGCCGCTTGTGGGCGGGTTCGGCCTGCGCCGGCGCGTCCGCGAGCAGCGCCGCGACGGCCCGCGCGGCCTCGTCGCCGTGCACGCGCGCCGCCTCCACGACGTCGCCCTCGATGATCCGCAGCGCGTGGACGGCGTTGCGGCGCGGGCCGACCCGCTTGCCCAGCGCGTCCGGAACCAGGTACGGGACGGCGTCGAGCCCGTGCCGGGCGACCCACGCGCGGGAGAGCTCCTGCGCCGACTTGAGCCGGTAGAGCCAGTCGGCCATCAGCCGCGCGACGTCCGCGCCGAGGAACGGCAGGAGGACGGGCCCGGTCCCGAACGGGTTCGCCTTCGCCATCCGGACCGACACGTCCCACGCCGCGTCCTCGAAGCGCGCGAGGATCGGCTTCAGCGAATGGTCGAAGTCCCAGGTCACCTTGGGCGGTTCCCAGGCGGCCAGCAGCGGGCGGGCGATGTGCTCGGGCGCGCTCGCCAGGAACCCGGCCTGGCTCGGCAGGTACATCGACCCGTCGCGGACCCTCTCGGCCTCCCGTTCCCAGTCGCCGTCCGCCCACGGCCCGCCGTAGGGCCGCATCGCCGCCCACTGCTCGCGCTCGCCCGGCTCCCAGACGATGCGCCGGTCGCCGGGCGGTTCGAGGCCCGGCACGACCGTGTCCCCGGCCGCGGCCTTCGGTGCGGCGGGCTTGCGCAGCCACGGCGGGTCGACGAGGTTCGCGGGCAGCGCGTCGAGCGGCGCGTCCTCCACGGCGTTCGGTGCGGCGTCGTTCACGGCGGTCCCTCTCAGCGGGCGTCGGCGGTGAGCGCGGTCAGGTCGGCGAGGACCTCGGACGCGGTGACCGGGTCGAGCTCGCCGAACGGCAGCGGGTTCCCGTGGTGCATCCACAGCTCGTCCTGGCGGCGGCACAGGCAGACCTGCCTGAGCGTCTGGTCGCCCAGCACGTCCGGGTCGCCGACCGCGATGCCGGGGTCGAGGTCGATGACGACGTGCCGGCCCGGCCCGGCGGGACGGGAGATCCAGCACTCCACGCCCGCGTCCTGCGGCGCGCCGCGCTCCCATCCCCGCTTGGTCAGCCCGAGCATCCGGCCGGTCGGGACGGTGGCGCCCTCGAACCGGGCGAGGTGGCCGCTCTTGCGCTCCTCTTCGGTCAGCTCGTGCACCGGACGTCCGAGCTGCGGGAACGGCTGCAGGATCTCGTAGTCGGCGAACACCTCCGACCACGCGGCCACCAGGTCCGTCTTGCCGAGGTGGACGGGGTGCATGACGCCGACCACGACCGTCTCGGGAAGGTCCAGGGCGGTGTCGTGCGCGCCCGCGAGCGTGCCGTCCTCCGCGACGCGGAACGTGATGCTCTTGTAC
Source organism: Actinomadura sp. NPDC048394 (assembly GCF_040651755.1). Lineage (NCBI taxonomy): Bacteria > Bacillati > Actinomycetota > Actinomycetes > Streptosporangiales > Thermomonosporaceae > Actinomadura > Actinomadura sp. NPDC048394. The sequence continues at coordinate 41,434 of NZ_JBEZJL010000011.1, forward strand.
TGGTCCATCTCGACCGCGATCCACACCAGCCGCCGGACGACGTGCCGGACCAGCGGATGCCCGGCGAGCAGCTCCCGGAACTCGGTGAGGGACCACCGGCGGTTGCGCACCATCGCCGTCTCCAGGCGGGCGATCAGGTCGGCGGCGACGGTCCGCACGTCCTTCTTCAACGTGGAGAACGCCTTGTACGCGGCGGGCGCGAGCTCGGGGTCGTCCTTGGCGCCGGGCTTCGGCAGGGCCTTGCGGCGCTTGCCGTCCTCGTCGGCGACGTAGGGCCTGAGCTGCTCGTCGAACCCGACGACGAAGCGGCGCGGGCCGTAGTCGAGCGTCATCGTCCCGGCGTCGTCGAGGCCGAAGTCGGGGACGAGCCGGTCGGCGAGCTGCTCGGACGTGAGCTCCAGCCCGGCCGCCACCTCCGCGATCTTCTCCTGCGCGCGCGTCCGGAGCCCCTTGAACTTCACCTTCTGCGCGATCGCGTGCAGGTGCATCAGCGCGACGTCGGTGCCGATCTCGGCGAGGACGTCCAGGCCGGTCACCGCCTTGGCGTGGCCGCCGTCGCCGGGCCACGCGCGGATCACGGGGGTGAGGCGGCGGACGGTGTCGTCGTCGCCGAGCCGGCCCAGCTGCGCCAGCGCCCAGCCGTCCTTGGACGGCGCGCCGCCCGCCTCCCAGCGGCGGAACAGCGCCCACCCGAACTCCGCCAGCGACGCCGGGTCGCACAGCTCGCGGACGGTGTCGACCCCCGCGTAGACCTCGCCGGGCTTCGACATCGCCAGCATCGTCAGGACGTGCTCGGCCGCCGCGTCGGGGAGCGCGCGCTCGCCGTCGCGGAGCAGGATCTGCGGCAGCATCCGGACGTCGGCCCAGTCGCCCACGGCCGGCATCTTCGCCGGCAGGATGTCCAGGGGGTCGACGGTCAGCAGGGTCTCGATGGCGGCGGCGGCCTTGTCGCCGTGCGCGCGCGCCGCGTCCACGATGCCTTCGGCGCCGTGGTGGGACGCGACGAACCGCAGCGCGGCCTCGGCCGCCCTCCGCTCCGCGCCCGCCTTGCCGAGCGCCGGGGGCAGCAGCGCCGGGACGCCCGCGAGGCCGTGCCGGGTGAACCAGGCGCGGGCCGTGCGGCTCGCCTGCTTGAGTCGGACGAGCCAGTCCGCCATCAGCACGGCGACCTCGTCGCTCACGAACGGCAGCAGGACGGGCCCGATGTTCGCCGGGTCCCGGCGCGCCGCGAGCAGGACGCCGTGGAGCGCGTCGAGCTCGAACCGGGCGACGACGACCCGCATCCAGTCGTCCGCGACGTACCAGGGGTCCGGCGGCTCCCAGTCCGCGAGCAGCGGCCGGACCAGCTCCTCCGGCGCCTCGGTGAACAGCATGGGGTGCAGGTGGCCGGGCAGGTCGCCGCTCCGGTACTTCGCGACCTGCGCGGGCCACTCCAGCCGCTCCGCCCACCGCCACTGGTGGTGCAGGTCGACCGTCCACTCCTCGCGCTCCCCCGGACGCCACGCGATCGCGCGGGTACCGGGGGCGGGCAGGTCCTTGATGACAGTGGGCTTGGCCTTCGTGCGGGGCCGGTTCCACGGCGGGTCCACCAGCAGCGGCGGCAGCGACGCTGGATCGGCCTCCGGGACGCGCGCCCCCGCGTCCAGCGCCGACCGGACCGCGGCCTGCGACGTTTCGGGGAGGCCGGGGAGCAGCTCGTCCGCGAGCGCGGGCCGGGCGCGCACGTGGGCGGACAGCAGGTCGGCCGCGGCGGGGCGATCGGCCGCGGCGGCGAGCAGCCGCAGCGCCCGCGCCGGGAACCGCCGCGACGCCGCGAGGGCCGCCGGCCCCGCGTACTTGCGGTCGAGCCGGTCCAGCAGCGCCTGGAACGCGTCGTCCACCGGCAGGACGGCGAGCGCGTCGAGCAGCGTCCGCGACGTGTCGCCGTCGAGGTAGGGCGCGTCCAGCGCATCGGTCAGGAGGTCCACGACCGCGTCCGGGCCGAGCCCGTCCACGAGGCTGGTAATGACGCCGGGGCTCCGGCTCTGGAAGTCGAGGACCAGCCCGAACGCGTCCAGCTCCGCCCGCTCCGCCACCGTGCACAGCAGCAGCCACCGCTCGCCCGGGTGGACCGCGGCCGTCGTCGCCGGCGGGTCCGCGAGCAGGTCGGCGAACCAGTCGCGCCGGTCGGGCATCAGGTAGGAGGCGACGGCCTTCTGGACGAGGCTGCCGCGGTGGCGCGCCATCCCCTCCGCGGCCTCGCCGTACGTCTCGTCGCCGGCGGCGGCGAGCAGGGCGCGCAGCCGCCGGGCCGTGTCCTCCTGCGCCCACCCGCCCAGCCAGGTCTCCTCGGGACGGCGCTCGCGCACCCCTTCCCACCGCCGGTCCATGCCGACGACGTCGAAGGGCGCCCAGAGGCCGGCGCGGGCGAGGAAGGCGCACGCGGCGAACGCCACGCCGTGCTCCTCGGCCCACACGTCCATGAACGGGTCCTGCCGCGTGTACGCGACCTGCCCCAGCGGCGCGGCGACGAGGGCCACGGCCGCCGCGCCGACCGGGTCGGGCTCGCCGCGCAGGTGCGCGCGCCCGGCCTCGGCCACCGCGGGCGGCGTGCCCGGCAGCGCGAGCACCTCCTCCACCTGCGGCCGGTACTCCGCCAGCATCGCCCGGGCCGTCTCGGCGGCCTTCCGGTCGGCGCGGGCCGCCGGCCAGGCCTGCGGCCGGTCGCGGCGGGGGTGCAGCCTGCGCAGCCACGCGTCCGGCATCACCAGGGTGTCCTCGTCGGGGCGGGCCTCGGCCGCGGCGTCCGTCGTGCTCATGACGGCACCGTAGGGGAGATCACCGACAAACCGGCACCGAAACGATCAAGCCGGCGTCACGGCGAGCGGCGCATGTCCTCCTCGACGCGCTCGGCGGCCTTGCGGGCGGCGATCAGCACCGGGTCCCAGACCGGCGAGAACGGCGGCGCGTAGCCGAGGTCCAGGCCGGTCATCTCCTCGACGGTCATCCGGTTCCACAGCGCGATGGCCAGGCCGTCGATCCGCTTGGCGGCGTTCGCCTCGCCGACGATCTGCCCGCCGAGCAGCCGCCCGGAGCGGCGCTCGGCGATCAGCTTGGTCTTCATCAGGGTGGCGCCCGGGTGGTAGCCGGCGCGGGTCGTGGACTCGACCACGACGCTCAGCGCGTCGAACCCGGCGGCGGCCGCCTCGCGCTCGTTCAGGCCGGTCCGCGCGACCTCGACGTGGCAGATCTTGGAGACGGCGGTGCCGACCACGCCCGGGAACGTGGCGTAGCCGCCGCCGAGGTTGATCCCCGCGACGCGGCCCTGCTTGTTGGCGTGCGTGCCGAGCGCGATCGCGACCGGCAGTCCGGAGACGAGATGGCGGGTCTCCACGCAGTCGCCCGCCGCCCACACCCGCTCGGTCCGGGTCCGCATCCGCCGGTCGGTGACGATGCCGCCGGTCGGCCCCGTCTCGATCCCGGCGGCGCGGGCCAGGTCGCTGCCGGGCCGGACGCCGAGGCCGAGGATCACCAGGTCGGCGGGGAGCGTGCGGCCCCCGGCGCGGACCGCCGCCACCCGCCCGTCCGCGCCCGTCTCGAAGCCCTCGACCCGGTCGCCGAGGCGCAGGTCGACGCCGATGCCGCGGATCGCGTCCGCGACGAGCGCGCCCATGTCCGGGTCGAGCGTGCTCATCGGCTGCTCGGCGCCGTCCACGATCGTCACGTCGAGGCCGCGGATCACCATCGCCTCGGCCATCTCCAGGCCGATGTAGCCGCCGCCCACGACGACGGCGCGGCGCGGCTTCTCCTGTTCCAGGACGCGGCGGATGGCGATCCCGTCGTCCAGGACCTGCACGCCGTGCACGCCCTCCGCGTCGGCGCCCGGCAGCTTCGGGCGGGTCGGCACCGCGCCCGTCGCGACCATGAGCTGATCGTAGGGCTCCCACGTCTCGGCGCCGCCGTCCACGTCGCGGACGCGGACCCGTCCCCGCTCCAGGTCGATCTCCGTCGCCTCGGTGCACAGCCGCAGGTCGATGCCGCGGTCGCGGAACTCCGCGGGCGTCCGGGCGATCAGCTTCTCCGCGTCGTCGACCGCGCCGCCGACGTAGTACGGGATGCCGCACGCCGAGTAGGACGCGAAATGCCCGCGCTCAAGGACGGTGATGTCCAGCTCGCCGGGGCCGCGCCGCCTGCGGGCCTGCGACGCCGCGCTCATCCCGGCCGCGTCGCCCCCGATGACGAGCAGCCGCTCGCGTCCTGCCATGGGCACCTCCCGAAGATCGTCCCCGAGCGTACCCGCGGGGGCGGCCCCTCCCGGATGCGGTGCCGGACGCGGTGCCGGAGGCGCGGTGTCAGATGCCGTAGACGCGGCGGGCGTTGCCGGACGCGACGAGCCCCGCGACCCGCTCGGCGTCGGCGGCCGCCCACGCGCCGTCCTCGACGCCGCCCGCGAGGAACCCCGCGAGGCCGCGCCGGAACAGCAGCGCGCCGAGGTGGTACAGCTCGGCCAGGCCGAACGCGTCCGAGGAGTACAGCACCTTGCCGAACGGGGCGAGCTCCAGCAGCTCGGCGATCAGCGCGGGCGCCCGGTGCCCGAGGTTGTGCGTGGCGAGGCCCGCGTCCACGTACACGTTCGGGAGCACCTGCGCGAGGTAGCCGGCCTGCCGGTGGAACGGGTAGTTGTGCAGCAGCATCGCGGGGGCGCCCGCCGCGTCCATGGCCCGCAGCAGCGAGATCAGCAGCAGCGGGTCGCCGCGCCGCAGGTCGGCGTCGACGTCGCCGTACCCGACGTGGAACTGCACCGGCAGCCCCAGGTCGACCGCGCACCAGATGAGGAAGCGGTGCAGGATCTCGTCGCTGACGCGCATCTCCTCCTGGCGCAGCAGGATCCCGGCCGCGCCCGTCACCTCCGCGTCCGACGGCCGCACCCCCGACAGCTCCAGCCCGGCCCGGTACGCGGCGATCGACTTGGCGCCCGCGACACGCGCCGCGCAGGCGGCGAGGCGGGAGCGGACCTCGTCGGCGAAGCCGTGCGCGTCGACGCCGTCCGCCGCGACCTGCTCGGCGACCGTCTCCAGCCGGACGATCTCGTGCGCCCGCGCCCCGGCGAGCCGGCCGAGCGCGGGCGGGTCCAGCAGGGCGCGCGGCGTGTAGCCGGTGTCGACGCACAGCGCCTCCAGCCCGGCGGCGGCGAGGAACCGGCGGTTGACCTCGGCGGCGCCCAGCTCGGCGCGGCGCGCGAGGTAGGCGTCCGGGTCGGCGTGCGCGTCCAGGTCCAGGACGGGCGCGCACCAGCGCCGCAGCGCGAACCCGACCTGCGTGTCGAACATGCTCGTCCCGGGCGGCCCGCCCGTCTCGGCCTCGGTGAGCATCGCCTCGAACGCCGCGCGGTCCGGGTCGTCGTCGAACACGCCGTGGCAGTGGTGGTCGATGAGGGGCAGCGACTCCAGATATTCGAGCACCCCCTGTACGTCCCCGGAAACGCGGCGGCGTCCCTGAAATCGCGGGGCGTTCTTCCTACGATGCCTCTGCGGGCACCGGCGCCGCCGGAAGGCCCGCGTCCGCCGCCATGACCGGGAGCCGCACCGTGGAACAGACCTTCGACACCGCCCTCGACGGCCACGAGCGCGCCCGGCTGGGTGCCCGGGCGGCCGAGGCCGCCCGGCGGCTGGCCGGGGAGGACGTCGCCGCCGTCGCGCTGACCTGGGTGGACGTCAGCGGGATCACCCGCACCAAGACCGTCCCGGTCGGGCGGCTGGAGCACGCGGCGACCTGGGGCGTCGGGATGTCGCCGGTGTTCGACGTGTTCCTGCTGGACGACTCGATCGTGTCCGGCCGGCACGTCGGCGGCCCGGTCGGCGACCTGCGGCTGCACCCCGACCTGGACCGGCTCGTCCCGCTGGCGGCGCTGCCCGGCTGGGCGCACGCCCCCGCCGACCGGTACGCGCAGGACGGCGCCGTCCACCCCCTCGACGCGCGGGCGCTGCTGCGCCGCGAGACCGCCCGGCTCGCCGCCGCCGGCTGGACGGTCCGGACGGCGTTCGAGATCGAGTGGGCGGTGTCGACCACCCCGGACGAGTTCACGCCCGCCTGCCAGGGCCCCGCGTACGGGATGACGCGCGTCAGCGAGCTGGCCGGCTACCTGCGCGCGCTGCTCGTCGCGCTGGACCGGACGGGCGTGTCGGTCGACCAGCTGCACCCCGAGTACGCCGCCGGGCAGTACGAGGTGTCGGTGGCGGCCGAGGACCCGGTCGGCGCCGCCGACACGGCCGTCCTGGTCCGCGAGACGATCCGGGCGGTGTCGCTGGAGCACGGCCTGCACGCCTCGTTCTCCCCGAAGGTGGTGGAGGGCTCGGTCGGCAACGGCGGGCACGTCCACCTGAGCCTGTGGCGGGAGGACACCGGGGACGGCCCGGCGAACGCGATGGCGGGCGGCGGCGGCCCCTGCGGGATGACGGACGCCGGGCAGGCGTTCGCGGCGGGGATCCTGGACCACCTGCCCGCGCTGCTGGCGATCGGGGCGCCATCGGTGGCCAGCTACCTGCGGCTCGTCCCGTCGCACTGGGCGGGCGCGTTCGCGTGCTGGGGGCTGGAGAACCGGGAGGCGGCGCTCCGGTTCGTCACCGGCGCGCAGGGCGAGCGGGACCGCGCCGCGAACCTGGAGGTCAAGTGCTTCGACGGCGCCGCGAACCCCTACCTCGCGCTCGCGGCGCTGCTGGCGGCCGGGCGGGCCGGGCTGGACGCGGGGCTCGCGCTGCCGGACCCGGTCGACGTCGACCCGGCCGGGCTGCCGGAGGCGGAGCGCGCCGCGCGCGGGGTGCGGCCGCTGCCGGTCACGCTCGCCGAGGCGGTGGCGGTGTTCGAGGAGGACGCGGTCCTGCGGGACGCGCTGGGCGAGGCGGTGACCGACACGGTCGCGGCCGTCCGGCGCGGCGAGATCGCGCTGTTCGACGGCGCCGCCCCGGAGGACGTCGCCGCCGCGACCCGCTGGCGGCACTAGCGGCCGGGCTCGGGCGGGTCGGCGGCACCGGCGACGGCGCCGGGCGCGAAGGGCTGGAAGCGCACCTCCAGCTCGCCGCAGGCGCAGCGGGTGTAGCTCACCACCCCCTCGGAGGTGAGGTGCCGGGACAGTACCTCGTAGACCTCGGTGCGGGGCCAGCCACAGTGCGGGCAATCCTCCACGGCGCGTCCTCAAGGAAGCTTGTAAGGGTTAAAATCGAGATGCCATTTACAGGATGGCACGGGATCGGGAGCCGGGGCAATGCGGATTACCGGGTACAAGAGCCACGGGGTGGCGGCGGCCGTCGCCCTGGTCAACGCCGTGACCAGCGCCGACGGCGACGACTCCGCCGACGCGCTGCGCGAGGTGCTGCGCGCGAACGGGTTCTTCTGGCACGAGTTCGAACCGGCCGACGCCGACGAGTTCCGCCGGTGGGGGCGGACGCTGCGCCGGTTCTTCGACGCCCCCGACCTCGACGAGGCGATGCGGCTGCTCAACGGGCTGATGCTGGAGCTGCCGCTGCATCCGCACCTCGCCGAGCACGACCCGCACGGCGTGCACATGCACTACGCGCCGCCCTCGTCCCGGCTGCCGGACCGGTTCCGCGCGACGACGCTGATGCACCTCGCGGAGCTGGTCGTGGAGCACGGGATCGACCGGACGGGCGTCTGCGACGCCGAGGGATGCGACCGCGTGTACGCCGACACATCGCGGGCGGGGCGGCGCCGGTTCTGCTCGGAGGGATGCGCGAACCGGACGAACGTCGCGGCCTTCCGCGCCCGCCGCCGCAGCTGACCACCGCCTTCAGGCGCAGCCGACCACCGCCCTCCGGCAGGGGGGCCGCGGGCTTTGCCGGAAGTTCACCCGGCGCCGGGAAGGAAGCGGATCGGCGTCCCCTTGAGTATTGGGTGCCCGAAAGGGCATGCCGACCCTCGTACCGCTGATCCCGACCCATCCGTGCACCGATGCCTCAAGCGTTCTTCCGCCGTCCGGGCCTCCTCGACCGCGAGGGCCGCGCCGTCCGCTCGCCGATCCAGGTGGCGACGGAGGCGCCCTCGTCGGTGTACCGGGTCGCCCGGCTGACGCTCACCGCCGTCGCCGCGTACCTGATCGCGCTGACCCTGCTGCCGCCCGGCCCGAAGCCGCTGCTGGCGCCGCTGACCGCGCTGCTGGTCGTCCAGCACTCGGTCTACGAGACGGTCAAGCACAGCCTGCTGCGGGTGGGCGCGGTCACCTCCGGGGTGATGATCGCGGTCCTGTTCTCCAACGGGGTGGGGTTCTCCTGGTGGAGCCTCGGCCTGTCGATCCTCGCGGCCCTGATCATCGGGCACGTGCTGCGGCTCGGCGACCAGATGCTGGAGGTGCCGATCAGCGCGATGCTGATCTTCGCCTTGGGCGCGTCCAGCGGCGCGGGCGCGGCGGACCGGATCCTGGAGACGCTGGTCGGCGCCGCCACCGGGCTGGTCGCCACGTTCCTGGTGCCCTCGGTGCGGGTGCGTCCCGCAGAGGAGGCCGTCCAGGACGTCGCCGAGCAGCTCCGGGAGCTGATCCAGAAGATCGCCGACGGGCTGCAGGGCGACCCCGTCGAGGGCGAGGCAGCGCGCTGGCAGGAGGACGCGGAGCGGTTCGCCCGCGACATCGGCCGCACCGACCAGGACCTGCGGGACGCCGAGGAGAGCGTCCGGCTGAACCCCCGCACGCAGGCGCGGCGGCTGGTCGACGCGGGCGTCGCGCTGCGCAACGCCGTCGAGACGATGGAGCACTTCACGCTGTCGCTGCGGGGGCTGACCCGGTCGCTGGCCGACGACGAGCGGCTCGGCCCGCGCGGGCGGCTGCTGACCGACCCGACGCTGCGCCGCCAGCTCGGCGACGCGCTCGCGGGGATCGCCGCGAGCGTCGCCGCCTACGGCCGGCTGGCCCGCTCGGACCTCGCCACCGACGCCCGCCCGTACCTGGCGGAGAACGAGCTGGAGGTGCGGGTCGACATCGCCCGCGAGCGGCGCTCCCGGCTCACCCGCAGCCTGCACGAGCGCGCGGCGGCGGGCGACCTGTGGCCGCTGTACGGCGAGGTGTCCATGGACATCGACCGGCTGATCGAGAACCTGCGCGTCGAGCACCGGGCCCGCGCCCGCGAGCACTGGCGGCGGCACCGCGGCGCGACCCGGCACCTGCCGGAGCGTCCGGTCCGGGTCGTCCAGCAGGCGGGGCACCAGCTGCGCCGGGCCGCCGCGTCCGCCGCCGCCGCGGCCGAGCGGACCGCCCGCGACTCCGACGACTACTACCGCTGACCGCCTTGAGGCGCCCGGAGCGGGGCGCGGTCGGGGCCGGTCGCCGCGTCCGCGCGCGCCGGAGGCCGGAGGACCAGCCGCAGGGCGGGGAGCGCGCCGAGGACGGCGAACCCGGTGGTGGTGGCGAGCATCGCGCCCAGGCCGTCCAGCCGGTACGGGATGCCGAGCACCGCGACGCCCGCCGCGATCCCGACCTGCTTGGCGGCGCTGGTGATGCCGCCCGCGACGCCGGCCCGCTCCGGCGGCGCCGACGCCAGGGCGACCTGGCTGGAGACGAGGTTGCCGACCCCGGCGAGGCCGCCCACCACGAATCCCGGCACCATCGCCGGCCATGACCGGGCAGGGTAGGCGGCCAGCAGGAGCAGCGACGACACCGCGGTCAGCAAGGGGCTGAGGGCGACGAGGACCGCCGGCGGGAACCGGTGCGCGACCCGCCCGAGCAGCAGCGGCGTCGCGAGGGCGGGGAGGCTGTAGGTGAGGAACCACAGCCCGGCCTCCGCGGGCGGGGTCCCCATCGTGCCCTGGACGTAGAGCGAGAAGTAGCCCAGGGCGCCCGCGCCCGCCACGTGGGAAGCGAACGCCGCCGCCGTGTTGGCCGCGTAGAGCCGGTTCCGCAGCAGCGACAGGTCGATCATCGGATCCGGGACGCGGCGGGCGGCGAGACCGGCGGCCCCGGCGCCGGCGGCGGCCAGCGGCAGCAGCACGCCGGGCGCGCCCCAGCCGAGGTGGGGGCCCTCGATCAGCGCCCACATCAGCCCGCCGAGCGCCGCCGTCAGGCAGGCGGTCACCACGGGGTCGAACGGGCGGGGGCGGGGGTCCCTGGACTCGCGCACCGACCGCAGGGCGACGGCGAGCGCCGCGAGCCCGAGCGGGACGTTCAGCAGGAAGATCGCCCGCCAGCCGAACAGCCCGGTGAGCGCGCCCCCGGCCAGCGGCCCGGTGGCGATGGCGGCGCCGGACGCGGCGGCGAAGACGCCGATCGCCCGGTTGCGGGCGCGTCCCGCCGGGTAGGCGGCGGCGAGCAGCGGCGAGGCCGTCCCGTACAGCACGGCCGCGCCGCAGCCCTGGACGGCCCGCAGCGCGGCGAGCGCCCCCGCGGTCGGCGCGAGCGCGCAGGCCAGGGACGCGGCGGTGAACGCGACGAGCCCGGTGATGAACATCCGGCGGCGCCCGTACCGGTCCGCCAGCGCTCCGGCGGGCAGCAGCAGGACGGCGAGGGCGAGGGCGTAGGCGTCGATGGCCCACTGCGCCCCGCTGAGCCCCGCGTCCAGGCGCCGGCGCAGGTCGGGCAGCGCGATGTTGACCCCGACGAGGTCGAGGACGAGCAGGTAGCCGGCCGCCGAGGCGACGGCCGTGGTCCACGCCGGACGGTGCGCGACGCGCATGGCGCCTCCTTAATATACAGCGTAGATATACGGCGTATATTAAGGGCTAGACTGCGCTCCGTGAAGACCCCGGCCCAGCGCGGGCGCGGCACCCGCGGCCTCACCAGGGACGAGGTGCTCGACGCCACCGTCGAGCTCGCCGAGGAGCGCGGCCTCGGCGCGGTGAGCATGCGCGCCGTCGCCGACCGGCTCGGCGTCACCCCGATGGCCCTGTACCGCTACGTCGGCGACAAGCAGGGGCTGCTGGACGGGCTCGTCGAGCGCCTGCTGCGCGACATGCCGGACGACGATCCCGCGCTGCCCTGGCGGGACCGGCTGCGCGCGTTCGGGTCCGGCATCCGCGCGATCGCCCGCCGGCATCCCGACCTGTTCATGCTGCTGCTGACCCGGCCGACCGTCACCGAGGAGTCGCGCCGTCCGCGCAACGCGATCCAGGCGATGCTGCGCGACGCCGGGGTGCCGGAGGACGTCGTCCGGCCGCTGCAGCGGCTGCTCGACACGGTCGGCATGGGGCTGGCCGCGTCGGAGGCGAACGGCCGCTTCACCGGCGACCCGGAGGGCGTCGAGGAGGTGTACGACCTGGCGGAGGAGATCTTCACCGCCGCCATCGAGCGGTACGCCGCACGCGGCTGACACGCCCCCGCCGCCAAAAATAGAGAGACCGGTCTATTGAATAGCTAGACCAGTCGGTCTAGAGTGGCGGCATGGCACCACGGGGCGAGACGAGAGAGCGGGTCCTGCGGACCGCGGCGGAGCTGTTCCAGCGGCAGGGCTACCACGGCACCGGGCTGAACCAGGTGCTGGCGGAGAGCCGGGCCCCCAAGGGGTCGCTGTACTTCCACTTCCCGGAGGGCAAGGAGCAGCTGGCGTCGGAGTCGGTGACGCTGGCGGGCCGGGAGGTCGGCGAATCCCTCGCGCAGGCGGTGCTCGCCGCGCCGGACGCGCGGTCCGGCATCGCCGCGATGGCCGAGTACTTCGCCCGCAACCTGATCGAGTCGGACTTCGCGAAGGGATGCCCGGTCGCGACCGTCGCCCTGGAGTCCGCCGCGGAGAGCGAGCCGATCCGCTCGGCGTGCGACACCGTCTACGGGGAGTGGCAGCAGGGCATCGCCCTCGCGCTGCGCGGCTGGGGCGTCCCCGAGGACCGCGCCGAGCCGCTCGCCGCGACGGTCCTGTCGTCCCTGCAGGGCGCCCTGATGCTCGCTCGCGTCCAGAAGGACACGACCGTGCTCCGCACGGTGACGGCCCACCTGGCCGACCTGATCGAACCCACCACTCGTTGATGACAGGGGGCCCATATGCGCGTGCATCATGTCGACTGCGCCCGGATGCTGGAGATCGAACCGGCCGACGGGCCGGACAGCCCGCTGAGACCCGCGCACGCGGTCAGCCACGTCCTGATCGTGGAGACGGAGTCGTCCGGGCTCGTGCTGGTGGACGCCGGCATCGGCGCCGGCGACATCGCGGACCCGTCCGGGCGGCTGATGGACGACTGGGTGGAGATGACGCGGCCGGCGCTCGACCCCGCCACGACGGCGAAAGCTCAGGTGGAAGCCCTCGGCCTGTCCCCCTCGGACGTCCGCCACATCGTGGTGACGCACTTGCACCGCGACCACGCGGGCGGGCTGAGCGACTTCCCCGACGCGGCGGTGCACCTGTTCGAGGCGGAGCGGGCGGACGGCGGCAAGACCCCGGCGCAGCTCGCGCACGGCCCGAAATGGGTGACCTACGACAGCGGGCCCGGCGACCGCTGGAACGGGTTCGACGGCGTCCGGCCCCTCGACGGCGTCGCCGAGGACGTCCTGCTGGTCCCGCTGCACGGGCACACGCCCGGCCACGCGGGCGTCGCGGTGCGGGACGGGGACCGCTGGCTGCTGCACGCCGGCGACGCGTACATGTACCACGGCGAGGTCGACCGGCCCGAACCCGCCGGGCACCCGCTGATGGACCTCGTCCAGGCGAGCGGGGAGGTGGACCGGGAGCAGCGGCTCGCGGGCGTCGCGCGGCTGCGCGAGCTGGTCCTCGATCCGGGCAGCGGCGTCGAGGTGTTCTCCGCGCACGACCCGTGGGAGTTCGCCCGCTACGCGTGAGCGTCCGCTACATGTGGCCGATGCGGTGGGCGAGGGCCGTGTGGCGGCGGCCCGCGCCCGCCGTGCGGACGGCCGCGGCGAGCGCCCGCCGCGACCCGACCAGCACGACCAGCTTCTTCGCTCGGGTGATGCCGGTGTAGAGCAGGTTGCGGCGCAGCATCATCCACGCGCCGGTCGTCAGCGGGATCACGACCGCCGGGTACTCGCTGCCCTGCGACCGGTGGATCGTGATGGCGTAGGCGTGCGCCAGCTCGTCCAGCTCGTCGAAGGCGTAGTCGATGCTCTCGTCCTCGTCGGTGAGGACGGTCAGCGACTGCTCCTCCAGCGACACGGCGGTGACGACGCCGACCGTCCCGTTGAAGACGCCCGCCTCGCCCTTGTCGTAGTTGTTGCGCAGCTGGGTGACCTTGTCGCCGACGCGGAACACGCGCCCGCCGTAGCGGCGTTCGGGACGGTCGTCTCGGTGCGGGGTGAGGGCCTCCTGGAGCTGCGCGTTCAGCGCGCCCGCCCCGGCGACGCCGCGATGCATCGGCGTGAGGACCTGGACGTCGCGCCGTGGGTCGAGGCCGAACTTGCGCGGGATCCGGTTGGCGACGACGTCGACGGTCAGCTCGGCGGCCTCCTCCTGCTCGTCGCAGGCGAACAGGAAGAAGTCGGGGTAGCCGCGGGTATGCGGGTGCTCGCCGGTGTTGACGCGGTGCGCGTTGACCACGATCCCGGACTGCTGCGCCTGCCGGAAGATCTTCGTCAGCCGGACGCGCGGGATCGCCTCGGCGCCGAGCAGGTCGGCCAGCACCTCGCCGGCGCCGACCGACGGGAGCTGGTCGACGTCGCCGACCAGCAGCAGGTGCGCGCCGCGCGGAATGGCCTTGACCAGCTTGTTCATCAGGATCAGGTCGACCATCGAGCTCTCGTCGACCACGACGAGGTCGGCGTCGAGCGGGCTGTCTTGGTCGTACTTGGCGTCGCCACCGGGCTGGAGCTGCAGCAGCCGGTGCACCGTCGCGGCCTCGTGCCCGGTCAGCTCGGCGAGCCGCTTGGCGGCCCGTCCGGTCGGCGCGACCAGCACGATCTTCGCCCGCTTCGCGGCGGCCAGCTCCACGACGGACCGGACGGTGAAGCTCTTCCCGCAGCCGGGCCCGCCGGTGAGGACGGCGACCTTGGACGTCAGCGCGAGCTTGACGGCCTCCTCCTGCTCGGGCGCGAGGGCCTGCCCGGTGCGCTTCTTCAGCCACGGCAGCGCCTTGTCCCAGTCGACGTCCGCGAACGCCGCGAGCCGGTCCTCCTTCGCGTCGAGCAGCTCGCGGAGGCCGCGCGCCACCGACCGCTCCGCCCGGTGGAACGGGACGAGGTAGACGGCCGGGATCGTCGCGGCGTCCTCCCCCTCCCCCGGGATCGGCTCGCGGACGACGCCCTCGTCGCGGGCCAGCTCGTCGAGCGCCGGGACGATCAGGTCCCGCTCCACGCCGAGGATCTTCTCCGCCGCCGTGACGAGGTTCGGCTCGGGCAGGAAGCAGTGCCCGTCGTCGGCGGCCTCCGACAGCGTGTACTGCAGGCCCGCCTTGATGCGCTCGGGGCTGTCGTGCGGGATGCCGACGGCCTGCGCGATCGTGTCGGCCGTCTTGAACCCGATCCCCCACACGTCCGCGGCGAGCCGGTAGGGCTCCTTCTGGACGGTCTCCACCGACCGGTCGCCGTACTGCTTGTAGATGCGGACGGCGAGCGACGTCGAGACGCCGACGCCCTGCAGGAAGACCATCACCTCTTTGATGGCCTTCTGCTCCTCCCACGCGTCGCCGATCCGCTTGGTGCGCTTCGGTCCGAGCCCGGGGACCTCGACGAGCCGCTCCGGCTCCTCCTCGATGATCCGCAGGATGTCGGTGCCGAAGTGGCCGACCATCCGGTCCGCCATCACCGGCCCGATGCCCTTGATCATGCCGGAGCCGAGGTAGCGGCGGATGCCCTGGATCGTCGCCGGCAGCACGGTCGTGTAGGAGTCGACCTCGAACTGCTTGCCGTACTTCGGGTGCGACCGCCACCGCCCGGTCAGCTTCAGGCTCTCCCCCACCTGCGCGCCGAGCAGCGCGCCGACCACCGTGAGCAGGTCGCCGCCGGTCCGCTCCGTCGCGACGCGCGCGACGGTGTAGCCGGTGTCCTCGTTGGCGTAGGTGACGCGCTCCAGCACGGCCTCCAGCACCACCGGGCGAGGCGGCGGGGGCTGGGCCGGATTCGGGGAGCGCGACGTCACAAACCTCATGATGTCGGATCCGTGCGGCCGCGCCGGTCCGATTTTCTTGATCGATCCAGGAACATGCAGATCACGGCGGCCGGGAAGTGATCTTGTCGGCGCGGCCGTGGCCGGATCCGGCAGCGGTTCTGGATCTTCCGTTGATCGCGACGTACGTTCCGGGCGCACCCGTACCGCACGTACTGGGAGGTAACGCTGGTGTTCCGCTCCCGAACCCCGGCACTGGCGGCCCTGAGCGCCGCCGCCGTCACCCTCGCCGCAGCCACCCTCGACGCCGCACCCGCCACCGCGCAGCCCACCGCGGCCCCCACCACTGGGAACGATCCAATCGCCGGGTTCACGGCGCAGAGCTCCCGCTGGCAGCGCCAGTACGAGAAGCTCTTCAGCGCCATTCCGTCCCCGGCGAAGGCCCGGTCGCTCGACGCCGAGCTGTCGAGCGAGCCCGCCGTCACCACGACGACCGGCGACTGGCACCGCGTCCGGCGGATCGTCAAGCAGTTCGCGTCGTACGGCCTGAAACCGCAGATCAGGACCTACTACGCCTACACGTCGCTGCCGAAGAAGGTCAGCCTGCAGATGACGGCGCCGCAGTCCGCGACGCTGCCGGTCAAGGAGAAGCAGCGCCCCTGGCAGAAGCACTTCGACGAGGTCATCCCCGCGCACAACGGGCTCTCGCCGTCCGGGGACGTGCAGGGCGACGTCGTCTACGCCAACTACGGCCGCCCCCAGGACTTCGAGCAGCTCGCCAAGGCCGGCGTCTCGGTCAAGGACAAGATCGTCCTCGTCCGCTATGGGCAGGTGTTCCGCGGGATCAAGCCGCGCGACGCCGCCCGGTACGGCGCCAAGGGCGTGCTGATCTACTCCGACCCCGCCGACGACGGGTTCGGCCGCGGCCCGGTGTACCCGGACGGGCCGTGGCGCGCGTCCGACGGCATCCAGCGCGGCAGCGTCGCGCAGATCCAGCTCGCGTCCGGCGACCCGCTGACGCCCGGCTGGTCGGACGACTCGCCGAAGGCCCGGCGGCTGAAGCCGTCCGAGGCGCCGATGCTGCAGGGCCTCGTCCCGACGCTGCCGATCTCCTACGGCGCCGCCGAGCCGCTGCTGCGCTCGCTGACCGGCGCGCAGGCGCCGAAGGACTGGCAGGGCGGCCTGCCGTTCACCTACCGCCTCGGCCCGGGCGGCACGAAGGTCCACCTCGACCTGGAGAACACCTTCCAGGTCCGCAAGCTGTGGGACGTCACCGTGACGATCCCGGGCAGTGAGCGGCCCGACCAGGAGGTCGTGCTCGGCGCGCACCACGACGCGTGGGTGTACGGCAGCGACGACAACCTGTCCGGGACGGAGAACGTCCTGCAGATCGGCCGCGCGCTCGGCACGCTCCTCAAGCAGGGCTGGCGGCCCAAGCGGACGGTCGTCCTCGCCACCTGGGACGGTGAGGAGTACGGCCTGTTCGGCTCCACCGAGTACGCCGAGCAGCAGGGCGAGCGCCTCCGCAACGCCGTCGCGTACGTGAACATGGACGGCGCGGGCGGCTCCCAGTTCGGCGCCGAGGCGACGCCCGCGCTGGACCAGTCCGTCATCGACGCGGCCAAGGAGGTCGCCTGGCCCGGCACGGACGGGACGGCCTACGACGCGTGGAAGGCGCAGAACGGCGGCAAGACGCCGATCGACCGCATCGGCGGCGGCTCGGACTTCCAGGCGTTCTTCCAGCGCTACGGCGTGCCCGCGATGAACCTCGGCTCGTCGTCGCCGGGGTCGTCCGGCAACTACCACTGCTCGTGCGACGACTTCTACTGGATGTCGCACTTCGGCGACCCGACCTGGGAGTACCACGCGGCGATGTCGCGGCTCGTCGGCATCGCGACGCTCCGGCTCGCCGACGCGGACGTGGTGGCGCTGCGGTACTCGCCGTACGCCGCCGAGACCGCCCAGTACCTGACCGCGTTCACCGAGCAGCAGCGCACGCGGCTCGGCAAGGTGGTCGTGGACGTGTCCCGCGACATCGACCAGGCCAAGGCGTGGCAGAAGGCCGCCGACGCGTTGCAGGCGCGTGCGCAGCAGGCCCTGGGCAAGGGCGACACGGCGGAGTTCCGGCGGCTGAACGCCCGGCTCATGCAGGACGAGCGCGACCTGCTGTCCCAGGCGGGGCTGCCGGGCCGTCCCTGGTACCGGCACCAGATCTACGCCCCGGGCATGGACACCGGCTACGCCACGCAGCGGCTCCCCGGCCTCAACGACGCCCTGTTCCTGCAGAACGACCCGGCGACCGCGAAGGCCTACGAGGCGCGCCTCTACTCGTCCCTGCGCGCCGCCACCCGCACCCTCACCCCGGAGGGCGACGGCTGAGATCCCGTCCCGGGCCGCGCTGGCGTCAGGTCCGCGCGGCCCGGCCGGGGGTCTCGCCGTCCGCCACCTCCAGGACGCCGGTCTCGGTGACCAGCGCGGACACCAGGCGGGCGGGGGTGACGTCGAACGCCGGGTTGAACGCGCCGGCGGCGTCCGGGGCCGTCCGGACGCCGTTCCAGGCGAGCACCTCGCCGGGGTCGCGCTCCTCGATCGGGATCCCGTCGCCGGACGCGAGCGCGAGGTCCACGGTGCTCCACGGCGCGGCGACCACGAAGGGCACGCCCGCCGCCGCGCACGCCAGCGCCACGCCCACCGATCCGATCTTGTTGGCGGTGTCGCCGTTGGCGGCGATCCGGTCGGCGCCGATGACGGCGACGTCCACCAGCCCGCGCAGGATCGTGCTCGGCGCGGCGCCGTCCGCCTGCACCAGGCAGGTGATCCCGGCCCGCACCAGCTCCCAGGCCGTAAGGCGGGAGCCCTGCAGCAGCGGGCGCGTCTCGTCGGCGTACACCTTCTCGACCCGGCCCCGGTCGTGCAGCTCGCGGACGACGCCGAGGGCCGTGCCCCAGCCGGCGGTCGCGAGCGCGCCGGCGTTGCAGTGCGTGAGGATCCGCAGCGGACGGTCCGGCGCGCGGGCGGTGATCCAGTCGGCGCCGAACGCGCCGATGGCCCGGTTGTTGCGGACGTCCTCGTCCAGCACCGCCTGCGCCTCCGCGACCACGGCGTCCACGCCCTTGGCGACGAGCGGGACGGCCCGGTCGACGCCCGCCGCGAGGTTGACCGCGGTGGGGCGCGCCTCCCGGACCCGGGCGATCGCCGCGTCACGTGCCGCGGCGTCCCAGCCCTCGCGCTCGGCCTGGAGCATCGCGATCGCGACGCCGAACGCGCCCGCCACACCGAGGGCGGGCGCGCCCCGCACCACCAGCCGCCGGATCGCGTCCACGAGGGCCTCGACGTCCCGGACCACCACGTGCTCGACGCGCCCGGGCAGCACGGTCTGATCCAGCAGCCGCAGCCCGGCCCCGGCCCATTCCACCGTCCGCACGTCGTCCGTCATATCGCCCATTCTGCCCGGTGGGCGCCGCGAAGCCGTACCCGGCAAGGCTTTTCGGCGCCCCGGGCCGTCCCGGACATCCATACCGTGACCTGCGGTAACTTGACAGAGGTCGAACTTGTGTTCGAAATTAGGCGGAGGGGCGCGAGAGGAGGGACGACCGTGCCGGAGGCGGCGCTGCGGGACCTGGCGAGGTCGCTGGAGCACGCGTCCGCGCCGCCCGCCCGCGCCGTCCCCGTGCTGCCCGCGCTGCGCCCGGTGATCCCCGGCGGGCTGCGTCCCGGCTCGGTCACCGGGCTGGACGGGCCCGGCGCGGCGTCGCTGGCCCTCGCGCTCGTCGCCGGCGTCTCGCGGCACGGCGGCGAGGACGGCGCGGGCGGCTGGTGCGGGATCGTCGGCGTCCCGTCGTTCGGCGTCGTCGCCGCCGCCGGGATGGGCGCCGAGCCCGAGCGGCTGCTGCTCGTCGACGACCCCGGCGACCGCTGGCCGGACGTCGTCGCGGCGCTCGCCGAGGCGGTCGAGCTGGTGCTGCTGTGCCCGCCGGAGCGGCCCGGCGCCGCCGCCGTCCGCCGGCTGTCCGCCCTCGCCCGCAAGCACGGCTGCGTCCTCGCACTGACCGGCCCGTTCGCCCGCGACTGGCCGGGCGTCCGGCTCCGCCTGCGGCTGGACGGCGCCGCCTGGGAGGGCGTCGGCGACGGCCACGGGCGGCTGCGCGGCCGCCGCGTCCGGGTGGTCGCCGAGGGCCGCGACGCCCCGGGCCGGGGCCGCCGCGCGGACCTGTGGCTGCCCGCCGCCGACGGCACCGTCGAGCCCGCCGTGCCGGTGCGGCCGCCGCTGGAGATCGTCCCGCCGCCCGCGGTGAAGGACGGCGCGCCCGTGCACACCCGCCGCGACGGCGAAGCGGCCGTCGTCCGCATCCGGGAGGGGATCGCGTGACGCGGGTGCTGGCGGTGTGGTGCCCGGACTGGCCCGTCACGGCCGTCGGGGTCGAGGCCGCCACGGCGGGGGCCGTGGTGGTGCAGGGGCGGATCGCGGCGTGCTCGGCGGCGGCGCGGGCCGAGGGCGTCCGGCGCGGGCAGCGGTTGCGGGACGCGCAGCGGCGATGCCCCGACCTCGTGGTGCGGGAGCGCGACACCGACGCGGAAGGGCGGCTGTTCGAGGCCGTCGTCGAGGCGGTCGCGGAGCTGACGCCGCGGGTCGAGGTGGTGCGGCCGGGGCTGTGCGCGATCGCGGCGCACGGTCCGGCGCGGTTCTACGGCGGTGAGGAGGCGCTGCGCGTCCTGGTGCAGGACACGGTCGTCGAGGCCGGGTACGACTGCGGGTCCGGGATCGCGGACGGCCTGTTCGCCGCCGAGCTGGCCGCGCGCGCCGGGCAGGGCGGCGTGGTGGTGCCGGAGGGCGGCGCGGCGGCGTTCCTCGCGCCGTACCCGCTGTCGGTGCTCGACCGCCCGGAGCTGGCCGACCTGCTGGCACGCCTCGGCATCAAGACCCTGGGCGCGTTCGCGGACCTGCCGTCCGGGCACGTCGCGGGACGGTTCGGCACGGACGGGGCGCTCGCGCACCGGCTGGCGCGCGGCGAGGAGCCGCGCCCGATCGCCCCGGTCCGCGCGGCGGCGGACCTGTCGGTGCGCGCGACGTTCGACCCGCCCGCCGAGCACGCCGAGCAGGTGGTGTTCGCGGCGAAGCGGCTGGCCGACGAGCTGCACGAGGGCCTCGCGGCGGGCGGGCTGGCGTGCGTGCGGCTGGAGGTCGAGGCCGGGTTCGCCGACGGGCACGTCCTGCGGCGGCTGTGGCGGCACGACGGGCGGCTGTCGTCGCTCGCGGTCGCCGAGCGGGTGCGGTGGCAGCTGTCGGCGTGGCGGGACGGCCGCCCGGCGGCGGGCGCCGACCCGGAGGGCATCGAGGCGCCCGCCGAAGAAGAGGAGGCCGTGTGGGGCGGCGTGACCTGGCTGGAGCTGGCGCCCGACCAGCTCGTCCCGGACGGCGGGCGGCAGGAGGCGCTGTGGGGCCGGACGGCCGTCACCGACCGCATCGCGCGCGCCGCCGACCGGATCCAGGGGCTGCTCGGGCACGGCGCGATCACCCGTCCGGTGCTGGCGGGCGGGCGCGGGCCGGGCGAGCAGGTCGTCCGGGTGCCGGTCGGCGACCTGCCGCCGGCGGGCCTCCCGGACGGCCCGTGGCCGGGGCGGCTGACCGCGCCCGCGCCCGCCGTGGTGCCGGTGGCGGCGGCGGAGGCGGAGCTCGTCGACGCGGACGGGGCGCCGGTGGTCGTGTCGGCGCGCTGCGCGGTGTCGGCGCCGCCGGCCGCGCTGGTGCTCGGCGGCCGTCCGGCGGCGGTGACCGGTTGGACGGGCCCATGGCCGGCGGACGAGCGCTGGTGGGACCCCGCGCACGCCCGCCGCCGCGCCCGCTTCCAGATCGTCACGGACGACGGCGCCGCCTACCTCCTGACCGCCGAAGGGCGGCGCTGGCACGTGGAGGCCACCTATGACTAACCGCCGCGACTCAACGCGCTTGGAGGCGGGCCGTGGGGTGGCATAACCCGGCGATCTCCTGGCGGGAGTTCGAGGAGAAGCTGTCGTGGCGGCCCGCCGGGCACGTCCCGGAGGAGGCACCGGACGAGCCAGGCCCGCCGCGCCGCGCGGAGGGCGGCGTGCCGTGGGCGGAGCTGCACGTCCACTCGTCGTTCAGCTTCCTCGACGGCGCCAGCTCCCCGGACGCGCTGGTCGCGGAGGCGGCGCGGCTCGGCGTCGAGACGATGGCGGTCACCGACCACGACGGGATGTACGGGGCGGTCCAGTTCGCGCAGGCGGCGAGCGAGTCCGGCATCGGGACGGTGTTCGGCGCGGAGCTGAGCCTCGGGCTGCCGGGCCCGCAGACCGGCGAGCCCGACCCGGCGGGACGGCACCTGCTCGTCCTCGCGCGGGGCCCGGAGGGCTACGGCCGGCTCTGCTCGGCGATCACCGGGGCGCAGCTCGCGGGCGGGCGCAAGGGCCGTCCCGTGTACGACCTGGACGCGCTCGCAGGCGCGCACGGCGGGCAGTGGGCGGTGCTGACCGGGTGCCGCAAGGGGCCGGTCCCGGCGGCGCTGGAGTCCGGCGGCCCGGACGCGGCCGAGCGGGAACTGCGCAGGATGATCGGGATGTTCGGCCGCGACAACGTGTTCGTGGAGCTGGTCGACCACGACCAGCCGGACGACGACGAGCGCAACGACGTGCTGTTCGCGCTCGCCGCACGGGTCGGGGCGGGCGTCGTCGCGTCCAACAACGTGCACTTCGCCGCGCCCGGCGGCGACGCGCGCCTCGCGCAGGCCATGGCGGCGGTGCGGGCCCGCCGCAGCATGGACGACATGGTCGGGTGGCTGCCCGCGA
The DNA here is from genome assembly GCF_040651755.1 of Actinomadura sp. NPDC048394. Lineage (NCBI taxonomy): Bacteria > Bacillati > Actinomycetota > Actinomycetes > Streptosporangiales > Thermomonosporaceae > Actinomadura > Actinomadura sp. NPDC048394. The sequence goes on from NZ_JBEZJL010000011.1 coordinate 63,195, forward strand.
GCGGCACCGCGCACCTGCGCAGCGGCGCGGAGATGGCGGCCCGGCTCGCGCGCTTCCCCGGCGTGCTCGAACGGACGGCGGAACTCGGCCGCGAGTGCCGGTTCGGGTTCGACGTGGTCGCGCCCCGCCTGCCCGACTGGCCCGTCCCGGACGGCCACACCGAGGCGTCCTGGCTGCGGCACCTGGTGAAGGAGGGCGCACTCAAGCGGTACGGGCCGCCGGACGACGAGAAGGTGTCGGGCGCGTACGCGCAGATCGCCAAGGAACTCGACGTCATCGAGCAGCTGGAGTTCCCCGGCTACTTCCTGATCGTCCACGACATCGTGGAGTTCTGCCGGAGCAAGGGGATCCTGTGCCAGGGGCGCGGGTCGGCGGCGAACTCGGCGGTCTGCTACGCGCTCGGCATCACCGGCGTCGACGCCGTCCGGCACGGGCTGCTGTTCGAGCGGTTCCTGTCCCCCGGACGCGACGGCCCGCCCGACATCGACCTCGACATCGAGCACAAGCGCCGCGAGGAGGCCATCCAGTACGTCTACGACAAGTACGGGCGGGAGTGCACGGCGCAGGTCGCGAACGTCATCAGCTACCGGCCGCGCATGGCCGTCCGGGACGCGGCGCGCGCGCTCGGGTTCTCCCCCGGCCAGCAGGACGCGTGGTCCAAGAGCATCGACCCCCGCGATCCGGTCGGGTCGGAGACCGACATCCCGGCGCCCGTCATGGAGCTGGCGGGCCGGATGCTGACGCTGCCGCGCCACCTCGGCATCCACTCCGGCGGCATGGTCATCGCGGACCGCCCCGTCGGCGAGGTCTGCCCGATCGAGTGGGCGACGATGCCGAACCGCAGCGTCCTGCAGTGGGACAAGGACGACTGCGCGGCGGCCGGCCTGGTGAAGTTCGACCTGCTCGGCCTCGGCATGCTCGCGGCCCTGCACGACTGCTTCGACCTGGTCGACGAGCACCACGGGCAGCGGCACGACCTCCAGTCGATCCCGCCCGACGACCCCGAGGTGTACGAGATGCTGTGCGACGCCGACACCGTCGGGGTGTTCCAGGTCGAGTCGCGCGCGCAGATGGCGACGCTGCCCCGGCTGCGGCCGCGCGAGTTCTACGACCTGGTGGTGGAGGTCGCGCTGATCCGCCCCGGCCCGATCCAGGGCGGGTCCGTCCACCCGTACCTGCGGCGCCGCAAGGGCCTCGAACCGGCGACGTGCCCGCACCCGCTGATGGAGCCGGCGCTGCGGCGGACGCTCGGCGTCCCGCTGTTCCAGGAGCAGATGATGCAGCTCGCCGTGGACTGCGCGGGCTTCACCCCGAACGAGGCCGACCAGCTGCGGCAGGCGATGGGCGCCAAGCGCGCGCCCGAACGCGTCGAGCGGCTCCGCCAGCGGCTGCTCGACGGGATGGCCGAGCGCGGCATCCCCGCCGACATCGCCGAGAGCGTCTACGAGAAGATCCTCGGCTTCACCGGGTTCGGGTTCCCCGAGTCGCACGCGCAGAGCTTCGCGCACCTGGTGTACGCGAGCGCCTGGCTGAAGCGCCACTTCCCCGCCGCGTTCACGGCGGCGCTCGTCCGCAACCAGCCGATGGGGTTCTACAGCTCGCAGTCGCTACTGGCGGACGCGCGGCGGCACGGCGTCGTCGTCCGGGGCGTCGACATCAACGCCAGCGACGTCCACCCCACGCTGGAAGAGGCCATCGAGGTGGTGTCGGACCATCCGCACGCGCCCGCCGCGCCGCAGCCCGCGATCCGCGTCGGCCTCGCCGGCATCCGCAACCTCGGCGACGACACCGCCGAGCTGATCGCGGCCGGACGCCCCTACACGAGCATGGAGGACCTGGCGCGGCGCGTCCCCCTGTCGGCGGCGGCGCTGGAGGCGCTCGCGACCGCCGGGGCGTTCGGCTGCCTCGGCATGACGCGCCGCGAGGCGCTGTGGGCGGCGGGCGCCCTCGCCGGCACCGGCCCCGGCCAGCTCGAAGGCGTCACGCCCGGCGCGGCCGCCCCCGCGCTGCCGCCGATGACGCCGATCGAGGAGACCCTCGCCGACCTGTGGGCCACCGGCGTCTCCCACACCCACCCCGTCGCGCACGTCCGCGAGGCCCTCGACGAGCTCGGCGCGCTGTCGTCGCAGCGCCTCGCCGCGACGCCGTCCGACACCAACGTCGTCGTCGCGGGCCTCGTCACCCACCGGCAGCGCCCACCGACCGCCGGCGGCATCGTGTTCATGACGCTGGAGGACGAGACCGGCATCATCAACGTCGTCTGCCCACCGCAGGTGTTCCAGCGGCACCGCGGCCTCGCGGTCGACTCGCAGGCGCTGCTGGTCGGCGGGCGCCTCGAACGCGCCGACGGCGTCACCAACGTCCGCGCCACCCGGCTGCGCCGGCTGCCCGTCCCCGGCAAGGTCCGCGCCCGCAACTTCCACTGACGCGAGGCCGAACCCGGGCACTGCCCGGCGCGTCCGATGTGTGTCATCGTTGTCACGGAGAGGGTCGCGTGCCGCCGTTGGGGGCGGCCGCCAAGGCGCGGCTCCGGCGAAAGGCTGATCGCCGATGGAGAGCCCACTGTCGCGTCCGCGGGCCGCGGTGCCGGCGCCCCGCGAGCTCGAACCGGACGATCCGACGCGGGTCGGCCGGTACCGGATCGAGGCCCGGATCGGCGAGGGCGGGATGGGCGCGGTGTACCTCGGCCGCGACCCCGACGGCCGCGCCGTCGCGGTGAAGGTCGTCCGCCCCGACCTCGCGGGCGACCGGATGTTCCGGGCCCGCTTCCACGACGAGGCCGCCCACGCCCAGCGCGTCGCGTCGTTCTGCACCGCGCAGGTGCTGGAGCACGGCGACGACCTCGGCCTCGCCTACATGGTCACCGAGTACATCGAGGGCCCGTCGCTGCTCGACCACGTCACCGGCACCGGGCCGCTGTCGCCCGGGATGCTGCACGGCGTCGCCGTCGGCGTGGCCGCCGCGCTGGTCGCGATCCACAGCGCCGGCCTCGTGCACCGCGACCTCAAGCCCAGCAACGTGCTGCTGTCCATCTCCGGCCCCCGCGTGATCGACTTCGGCATCGCGCGGGCGCTGGACGCCGCGTCCTCGCACACCCGCACCGGGCAGGTCGTCGGCACCCCCGGCTGGTTCGCGCCCGAGCAGATCACCGCGCAGCGGATCACCACGGCGGTGGACGTGTTCGCCTGGGGCTGCCTGGTCGCCTTCGCCGCGACCGGCCGCAACCCGTTCGGGCAGGGCTCCTTCGAGCTGCTGGCGGCGCGCGCGGTGCACGCCGAGCCGGAGCTCGGCCCGGTGCCGGAGCCGCTGGCCCGGCTCGTCCGGGCCGCGCTGCGCAAGGACCCCGACCAGCGGCCGGCGGCCCGCGACCTGCTGCTGGAGCTGGTCGGCGGCGCCGGCGAGGCCGACGTGTCGCACACGCTCGGCGCGTCGTGGACGACCCCGCCGATCCCCCGGCCGGACGTCACGTCCCGCGACCCGGGCGGCCGCGCGCCGGTGCCGCCGGGGCCCGGCGGTGCGGCGCCGATGCCGCCTCCCCCGGGCGGCGCGGGCCCTGCGCCGTACCCGCCCGGCGGCGGCGCGGGCCCCGGATCCCCCGGCGGCGGTGCGGGGCCTGGATCTCCCGGCGGCGGCGCGGGGCCCGGATCCCCTGGCGGCGGCGCGGGGCCGGCGGCGCATCCGGCGACCGCGCCCGCGAACGAGCTCGCCCAGACCGCGCCGACGCCCGAGAGCGAGCGCCTGCGGCAGATCCCGCACGCCCGGACCACGCCGTCCCACGGGGCCGCCCCGCCGCCCGTCCGGCACGACCGGCGCGACCGCCGCAAACCGGTGATCGCGGCGGCGGCCGCCGCGCTCGCGGTCGCCCTGGTCGCGGCCGGCGGCGCCTACCTGCTCACCCGCCCCGACGACCACCAGGGCAAGAACTCCAGCGGGGCCGCGCCCGCCACCGGGTTCCCCACCGAGCCGATGCTGGTGCGGATCGACACCGCGGCCGGATGGCCGAAGGAGTGCCACGCCGACATCGGCACCTACACGCCCGGCGCCGCCGCGCCCACCCCGCTCGTCGAGGGCCCGACCTGCGACGTCCTGCCCGAACGCTCACCGGACGGGCGGCTCATCGCGTTCACCCGGTCCGGCGACGGAGCCTCCTCCGCCCAGGTCATGAACGCCGACGGCACCCACGTGCACAAGGTCGCCGACATCGCGGGCGGCCGGGTGACCTGGTCGCCGGACGGCACCCGCCTGGCCTACATGGGCGGCTCCGGCGGCACCCACCAGATCTTCACGGTCACCCTCGCGAACGGCACCGTCACCCGGCTGACCGACGACGACTCCGCCAAGGACGACCCGATGTGGTCGTCCAAGGGGCGGATCGTCTTCTGGAGCAAGAAGGACGGCGTCGAGCAGATCTACACCCTCGACCCCGACCATCCCTCGCGGCCGTGGGTGCGGCTGACCAAGGACGGCATCCGCTCGGTCGACCCGGAATGGTCGCCGGACGGCACGAAGATCGCCTACACGCGCGGCCCGTCCGCGACGAGCGACATCTGGGTGATGGACGCCGACGGCTCCCACGGCCACGCGCTCACCAGCGGCGCCGACCACGACATGGACCCGGGCTGGTCCCGCAACGGCCGCTGGCTCTGCTACGTCCGCGGCCCGGTCGGCACGCCGGTGATCCACGCCGTCAAGGCCGACGGCACCGGTGACCGGGTGCTCACCCCGGCCGGCCACGTCCTCGGCCACCCGAGCTGGTCGTGAGGGCCCGGAGCGGCCGCCGGCCCGGACGGGCCGTCTAGCGGCCCGACCCCAGCGGCGACGCGTGGTCGATGCGGCGGAGGATGACGCCCTCCCGCAGCGCCCAGGGGCAGATCTCCAGCTCCTTCAGCTCGAACAGGTCCATCGCCGCGTCCGCGACGATCGCGCCGGCGAGCAGCTGCGGCGCCCGCGACTCCGACACCCCGGGCAGCTCCGCGCGCTCGGCGGACGTCAGCTTCGCGAGCTTCTCGGTCCAGTCGGTGAGGTCGGAGTCCTGCAGGACGCGCCGCTGGTACGGTCCATCGGCCGAGGGCGCCGCGCCCGCGATCCGGGCGAGCTGCCGGAACGTCTTGGACGTCGCCACCGCGTGGTCGGCGGGCCCGTACCGGGACACCTCCCCGACGTGCCGGGCGATCTCCGCGCGGACGTGCCGGCGCAGCGCGCGGACCTCGTCGGCGGGCGGCGGGTCCGCGGTGAACCAGTCGCGGGTGAGGCGGCCCGCGCCGAGCGGCAGCGAGAACGCCGCGTCCGGCTCCTCGTCGATGCCGGACGCGATCTCCAGGGAGCCGCCGCCGATGTCGACCACCAGCAGCCGCCCGGACGACCAGCCGAACCAGCGGCGGACGGCGAGGAACGTCAGCCGCGCCTCGTCCTCGCCGGACAGCACGTCGATGCCGATCCGCTTCTCCCGGCGGATCCGGTCGAGGACCTCCTCGCCGTTGGCGGCGTCGCGGACGGCGGAGGTGGCGAACGCGACCAGGTCCTCGACGCCCTTGTCCTCGGCGACCTGCAGGGCCTCGTCGACGAACTCGCGGAGCAGGCGCTCGCCCCGCTCCGACAGCCGGTCGCCCTCCTCCAGGTGCGCGGCGAGGCGCAGTTCCGCCTTGTGGGAGAACGCGGGCAGCGGGCGGGCCCCCAGGTGGGCGTCCACCACCAGGAGGTGCACCGTGTTCGAGCCCACGTCCAGCACGCCGAGTCGCATGTGTTCGACGGTATCGGACACCCGCGCGGCGGGAACGCCAGACCGGCCTTCACGGGACGGAACACGCTTACCACTACGGTGGGGCCCATGGACGGGCACGAGGTGCGGCGCTGGCGGGTTCCGCCCAAGGTCGTCGGCGCCAAGTGCGCGGCGGCCGCCGCGGTCGCGGCGCTGGCCGCGCTCAGCGGCGGCGACTCGGAGCGGCTGCTGCTGGCGGGCGTCGCGGCGCTCGGCCTCGCGGCGGTCGCGCTGCGGGACCTGCTGGCGCCCGTCCGGGTGGCCGCCGACCGCGACGGCGTGACGGTCGTCACCGGCTACGCCGGGCACCGCCGCATCTCCTGGGACGCGGTGACGGCGATCCGGGTGGACGAGCGCCGCCGGCTGCTGCTGCACACCCGGATGCTGGAGATCGAGACGGCCGACGACCTGCACCTGTTCAGCGCGTTCGACCTCGGCGCGGACGTCCACGACGTGGCGGACGACCTCTACCACCTGCGAGCCCGCACCACCCGCTGACCCCTCAGGCGGGAAGGTCTTCGGGGGTGGGATAGCTGGTCTGGGCGCCGGGCTTGCGGACGGCGGCGGCGCCGACGCGGGTGGCGTAGCGGGCCGCGTCCGGCAGGGTGTCGCCGCGGGCGAGGCGGAGGCAGAGCGCGGCGGTGAACGCGTCGCCGGCGCCGGTGGTGTCGACGGCCTCGACCTTCGGCGACGGGATCGTCGCCGTGCCTTCGGCGTCGGCGACGACGACGCCGTCCGCGCCGAGGGTGATGACGGCGGAGCGGGGGCCGGAGCGCAGGAGCGCCCGCGCCATCTGCTCCGGTTCGCCGGGCCCGCCGAGCAGCCACGCGGCCTCGTGCTCGTTGACGACGAGGGGGTCGCAGAGCGCGAGGACCTCGGCGGGGACGGGCGCGGTCGGCGACAGGTTCAGCACGACGCGGGCGCCCGCCGAGGCCGCCGCGCGGGCGGCGGCCTCGATCGCGGGCATCGGCACCTCGAGCTGGAACGTCACCACGGACGCGGCGGCGATCATGTCGCGGGCCGCGGCGACGTCGTCCGGGGTGAGCCGGGCGTTGGCGCCGGGCGAGACGATGATGCTGTTGTCGCCGTCCGGCCCGACGGTGATCAGCGCGACGCCGGTCGGGCCCGGCGTGACCGCCAGGTGCGCCAGGTCGACGCCGGCGCCGGCGAGCGCGCCGCGCAGCAGCGCGCCGTGCCCGTCGTCGCCGATCCGGCCGACGATCCCGACCCGGCCGCCGAGCCGGGCGGCGGCGACCGCCTGGTTGGCGCCCTTGCCGCCCGGGTGGGTGGCGAGGTCGGAACCGAGGACGGTCTCCCCCGGCGCGGGCCGCCGGTCGACGCCGACCACCAGGTCCGCGTTGACCGAGCCGACCACGACGACGTCGTACTTCTCCGGCACGGCGTGCCCCTTCCTGCTGCGTGGCGAACCGAGCGCCTACTGGGTGGCGAACTGGGCGGCGTTCTCCGGCGTGGCGATCTTCACCGGCACCGGGGCGTTGCCGACCAGCGTGCCGCCCTTGGCCGCCTTGAGCGCGCTGTCCACGGCCATCTTGCCGAGCAGCCGGGGCTGCTGGGCGACGGTCGCGTTCAGCGTGCCGGCCTGGACGGCCTTGATGCCGTCCGGCGTGCCGTCGAACGCGACGACCTTGACCTGCTTGCCGGCCTTGCCGCCGAGCGCCTTGATCGCGCCGAGCGCCATCTCGTCGTTCTCGGCGAACACCCCGTTGACGTCGGGGTGCGACTGGAGCAGGTTCGTCATGACGTCCAGGCCCTTCGTCCGGTCGAAGTCGGCGGGCTGCTTGGCGACGACCTGGATGCCGGGGTACTGCTTGAGGCCCTCGCCGAAGCCCTGCCCGCGCTCGCGGGAGGCGGAGGTGCCCGGCTGGCCCTGGATCACGACGATCTTGCCCTTGCCGCCGAGGAGCCGCGCCATCTGCGCGGCGGCGTCCTTGCCGCCCGCGACGTTGTCGGACGCGACGAGCTGCTCGACCTTCGCGCCGTTGACGGTGCGGTCGGCGGCGACGACGGGGATGTCCGCCCGGTTCGCGGCCTTCACCGCGGGCGCCGCGGCGTCGGAGTCGACCGGGTTGACGATGATCGCCTTCATGCCCTGGCTGGTGTAGTTCTGCACCTGGTTGACCTGCTGGGACGCGTCGTTCTGCGCGTCGCCGACGGTCAGCTTCACGCCGAGCCTCTTCGCCTCGTCCTGCGCGCCCTGGCGGAACTGGACGAAGAACGGGTTGTTCAGCGTGGACACCGACAGCCCGATCTTCACCGAGCCGCCGCCGGCCGCGCCGCCGGACTTGGAGTCGTTCCCGCCGGTGGTCGCGACGACCGCGGCGAGCGCGACGATGACCGCGACGACCGCGGCGCCGCCCGCCCAGAACGTCGCGGGCCGGACCCGCAGGCCGCGCCGCCGGACGGTGTCCAGCAGGACCGCCGCCGCGATCACGACGCCGATGACGACCTGCTGCCAGAACGCCGACACCGACAGCAGGTTCAGGCCGTTGCGCAGCACCGCGAGGATCAGCGCGCCGACCAGGGTGCCGAACGCCTTGCCCTTGCCGCCGGACAGGCTCGCGCCGCCGATCACGACGGCGGCGATCGCGTCCAGCTCGTAGCCGTTGGCGGCCTGCGGCTGCGCCGAGGCGAGCCGGGACGCCAGCACGATCCCGGCGACGGCCGCGAACGCGCCGGCCAGCGCGTACGTGACGAGCTTCTGCCGGTTCACCCGGATGCCGGACAGCCGCGCGGCCTCCTCGTTGCCGCCGATCGCGTACATCGCGCGGCCGCTGTAGGTGCGGGCGAGGATCAGCGCGGTCAGCAGCCCCATCACGATCATCACGATGACCGGGACGGGCAGGTACTTGCCGATCGTGTCGCCGAGGTGGGTGACCGCGCCGGGGAACGCGATCGGGCTGCCGTCGGAGATGACGAGGGCGAGGCCGCGCGCGACGCCGAGCATCGCCAGCGTCGCGATGAACGGCGGCAGCTTCCCGTAGGTGATCAGCGCGCCGTTGACCAGCCCGGCGACGACGCCGACCAGGATCGCCGCGACCAGCGCGAGCGGCCAGGGCAGGCCGTGCTGCGTCGCCGTCCAGGCCAGCACCACCGCCGACAGCGCGGCGACCGCGCCGACCGACAGGTCGATCCCGGCGGTGACGATGACGAACGTGACGCCGAACGCCAGGATCGCGACGACCGCCGCCTGGACCCCGACGTTCAGCAGGTTGGTGACGGTCAGGAAGTCGCCGGACGCGATGGCCAGCGCGACCACCAGGATGATCAGCCCGGCCAGCGCGCCGTTCTCGCCCAGCAGCCGGCCCGCGGCGCGCGCCGCGCCGCCGGACCGCGGCCCCTGCGGCCGCTTGCGCAACGTCTCAGTGGACATCGTCGTTCTCCTCGTCGTTCTCCCCGGCGACACCCGGACCGGCGACGGCCAGCGCCATCACCGCGTCCTGCGTCGCCTCGGCCGCCGGCAGCTCGCCGGCCAGCCGCCCCCGCGCCATCACCAGCACGCGGTCGCTCATCCCCAGCACCTCCGGGAGGTCGCTGGAGATCATGAGCACCGCGTGCCCGGAGGCGGTGAGGGCGTTGATCAGCTCGTAGATCTCGACCTTCGCGCCGACGTCGATGCCGCGCGTCGGCTCGTCCAGCACGAGCACCTTCGCGTCGGCGAGCAGCCACTTGCCGATCACGACCTTCTGCTGGTTGCCGCCGGACAGGGTGCGGACCTCCTGCCGCAGCCCGCTCATCCGCACGTTCAGCTTCCCGGCGATCGCGCCGGCGTCCTCGCGCTGCCCGGCCCGGTCGACGAACCCGCCGCGGCTGGACCGGCCGAGCGTCACCAGGCCGAGGTTCTCCTGGACGTCGGCGCCGAGCACCAGGCCCTGGCCCTTACGGTCCTCCGGGACGAGCCCGACCCCGGCCTCCATCGCGGCGTGGACGTCGCCGGGCGGCAGCGACCGCCCGTCGACGATGACCTCGCCGCGGTCGGGACGGTCCGCGCCGAAGATCGCCCGGGCGACCTCGGTGCGGCCCGCGCCGACCAGCCCGGCCAGCCCGACGACCTCGCCCGCGCGGACCTCGAACGACACGTCCTCGAAGACGCCGTCCCGGGTCAGGCCCTTGACCTGGAGCAGCGGCGGGCCGGCCTCGGTGCGCTCGCGCGGGTACTGCTGGTCGATCGAGCGGCCCACCATCAGCCGGACGAGCTCGTCGCGCGGCGTGTCCGCCGGGACCTCCGCGACGGACCTCCCGTCGCGCAGCACCGTCACCCGGTCGCCGATCCGCGGGATCTCCTCCAGGTGGTGGGTGATGAAGATGACCGCGACGCCCTGCTCGCGGAGCCGCGCCACGATGCCGAACAGCCGGTCGACCTCGCCGGTGGTGAGCACCGCGGTCGGCTCGTCCATGATCAGCACGCGGGCGTCCAGGCTCAGCGCCTTGGCGATCTCGACCATCTGGCTGCGCGCGATGCCGAGGCCCGCCATCCGGTCGTCCGGGTCGGCCTGCACGCCGACCTTCGCGAGCAGGTCGCGCGCGGCGGCGTTCATCGCCTTGCGGTCGAGGAGCCCGAACCGGCGCGGCTGGCGGCCGAGGAACAGGTTCTCGGCGACCGTCATCTCCGGGACGAGGTTGAACTCCTGGTAGATGGTCGCGATGCCGAGCCGCTCGGCGTCCTGCGCCGTGCGGATCTCGACCTCGCGGCCGTCGACCTCGACGGTCCCGGCGTCGGGACGGTGCGCGCCGGACAGCGTCTTGATCAGCGTGCTCTTGCCGGCGCCGTTCTCGCCGAGCAGCACGTGCACCTCGCCGGGCCGCAGGCCGAAGTCGACGCCGTCGAGCGCGAGCACGCCCGGGAACGCCTTGCGCAGCCCGCGCACCCGGAGGATCTCCTTCTCGGCAGGCAGGCTCATGGGCGGCCACTCCCTTCCCTCTCGTTGCCTTGCACGCCGGGTTCGCCGCAGGAGCGCCGCACGACCAGCCGCGCGTCCAGCACGACCGGCTCCACCGGGCGGCCCTCGATCCGCTCCAGCAGCGCGCGCACCGCGCGCCTGCCGAGCTCCTGGACGGGCTGGCCGATCGCGGTGACCGGCGGGTCCACATGGGCGAACCACGGGACGTCGTCGTAGGAGGCGATCCCCACGTCCCCGGGGATCGCCAGCCGGCGCGCGCGGATCTCGTCGAGCGCGCCGAGCGCCATCAGGTTGTCGCCCGCGAAGATCACCTCGGGCGGTTCGGGCAGGTCCAGCAGCCGGGCGGCGGCGGCCCGGCCGCTCGCCGCCTGGAAGTCGCCGGCCTCCAGGTACGCGGGGCGGACGGGGAGCCCGGCCGCCTCCAGCGCGGCCTTGAACGCCTCGGTCCGCTCGCGGCCGGTGGACAGCAGCGCGGGACCCGACACGAACGCGATCCGCCGGTGCCCGAGCCGCGCCAGGTGGTCCACCAGCGCGCCGATCGCGGCGGTGCCGTCGGCGCGGACCGTCGGGACGTCCAGGCCGGGCAGCGTCCGGTCGAGGAACACCAGCGGCCCGCCGTCCCCGACGACGTCGCGCACCAGCGGCGTGATCTCCGCCGTGGGGCACAGCAGCAGGCCGTCGACCCGCTGCTCCAGGAGCGTCCGGACGTAGTGGTCCTGGCGCTCGGGCCGCTCGTCGGCGTTGCCGATGACGACCGAGTAGCCGGACGCGCGCGCCTGGTCCTCGATCGCGCGGGCCAGCTCGGTGAAGAACGGGTTGAGGATGTCGCCGATGACCAGCCCGATCGTGCGGGTGGTGTCGGTGCGCAGCGAGCGGGCGACGGCGTTCGGCCGGTAGCCGAGCTCGTCGACGGCCGCGAGGACGCGGGCCCGGGTCGCCTCGGTGACCGGCGCGCTGTCGTTGAGGACGCGCGAGACGGTCGCGACGGAGACGCCGGCGAGCCGCGCGACGTCCTTCACCCCGGCCACGGCGCCACCTCCCTCGGAAACGCTCTTGTAATCGTTTACATCGTGCTCTTGTAAACGATTACACGACCGGCCGCATTCCCGCAAGCGGCGAATGCCCGGAATCTTCCGCGAGCCGCCCCGGGCACGGGGGCCCAGGGCCCGTCTCGAAGCGGGCCGGGACTTTGGAATACGGCCTAGTCGGCGCGCAGGTCGGCCAGGTCGAGCACGCCCGCCAGGTCCTCCACGGTGGCGTAGTAGCCGACGATCTCGCCGTCCCTCGTCACGAGGAACGCGTCGCCGCCGCGCACGCCCGCGAGCGCGGCCCACACCCCGTGCGCCCCCGACAGCCGCACCGCCGTCACGCGCAGGCCGCCCGGGCCCGTCCAGCTCGCTCGGTCATCCCCCATGCACGGAACGTTACGCTGCGTGACTTTTCGTCATTCGCGCAGGTCGGAAGGGACCGTCCGAGGGGTCCGCTAGCGTGGGGCGCCGTGAGCGAGGTGCATGAGTCCCGGCTGGCGCGCCGGGTGTCGGACGCCGCCGGGGAGCTGCTGAAGCGGTCCCGGACCGTCGCGCCCGTGGACGTGTTCGTCCGGCTCGGCTGGATCCGGACCGCGACCGTCGACGAGTGGCGGCAGGGGCGGCACGACCACCTGCACGCCGCGATGACCGTCCGCCCCGACAAGATCGCCGCCGCGCTGCGCGCCCTGCGCGCCTGGGCCGAGGCGAACGGCCTGGAGCCCGCCGAGACCCCCTACCCCGCCGCCACCCGCGACCACCGCGAGCTGCGCTTCACCGCCGCCGGGCGCGCCGCCGCCGAACGCGACCACCGCACGCACTGGCTGTCCCCCGACCTGACGCCCGCGCAGCGCGAGCGCCTCGCCGCAAGGCAGGCCAAGGCGCCCGACATCACCGTCCTGATGCCGCCGGGCGACTGGACGTGCCCGGGCTGCCGCGCCCCCGGCGGCCTGCAGGCCGTCGAGGACGGCGCGCCGCTCTGCCTGGACTGCGCCGACCTCGGGCACCTGGTGTTCCTGCCGTCCGGGAACGCCGCGCTGAGCCGCCGCGCGAAGAAGGAGAGCGGGCTGTCGGCCGTCGTCGTCCAGCACAACCGGCGCCGCAAGCGCTACGAGCGGCGCGGCGTGCTGGTCGAGGAGGCGGCGCTGGAGCGCGCCGAGGAGCAGTGCCTGGCCGACGAGGACGCGCGCGCCCGCCGCCGCGAGCGCGACCGGGAGCGCCGCGCCGGGCAGGACGCCGACTTCCAGGCCCGGATGGCGGCCGAGATCGTCCGGCTGTTCCCCGGCTGCCCGCCCGGCCGCGCCGAGGAGATCGCCCGGCACGCCGGGCTGCGCGGCAGCGGCCGGGTCGGCCGCACCGCGGCGGGCCGCGACCTCGACGCGGACGCCGTCACGCTCGCCGTCATCGCCTCGATCCGGCATCTCGACACCGGCTACGACGCGCTGCTGATGTCCGGGGTGCCGCGCCGCACGGCCCGCGACCGGATCCGCGCCGACGTCGACGCGGCCCTCGCCGCCTGGCGCCGCCGCCCCTGACCGGCCCGCTGACCGGCCTTCTGACCGGCCTCTGGCCGCCTCCGGCGTTCCGGTTGCCCGTCCCGGGCGGCCAGAGGATCATGTCCGCGTGACCGACGCCACCGCGGACCTCGACCCCGGCACCCCCAACGTCGCGCGGATGTACGACTACTGGCTCGGGGGCAAGGACAACTTCGCCGCCGACCGGGAGGCCGCCGCGCGGATCGTGGAGATCTCCGAAGGGCGGGTCGTGCGCGGCGTCCGGCTGAACCGGGCGTTCCTGCGCGAGGCGGTGCGGGACGCCGCGCGCGCCGGGATCGCGCAGTTCCTCGACCTCGGCTCCGGGCTCCCGACGCGGGAGAACGTGCACGAGGCCGTCCGGGAGGTCCGGCCGGAGACGCGGACCGTGTACGTCGACAACGACCCGGTCGTGTGCGCGCACGGGCGGGCGCTGCTCGCGGACGCGGCGCACGTCGGGTTCGTCCAGGGCGACCTGCGCCGGCCCGACGAGATCATGGCGCACCCCACGGTCCGGGAGATGATCGACTTCTCCGCGCCGGTCGCGGTGATGCTGGTGTCGGTGCTCCACTTCGTGGACGACGCCGAGGACCCCGCCGCGCTCGTCGCCCGGTACCGGGACGCGCTCGCGCCGGGCAGCCGGCTCGTCCTGTCCCACCTGGCCACCGACGCGTTCCCGGAGGCGATGGCGGAGGCCGAGCGGGTCTACGAGGACGCCAGCGCCCGCCTCGGCGCCCGGCCGAGCGCGCGGATCCGCGGCTTCTTCGACGGGTTCGAGCTGCTCCCGCCCGGGCTGACCGGCCCGCGCGAGTGGCTGGACGGCGGCGTGCGGACCGACGGCGAGCGGTTCGCCGGGCTCGTGGGCGTCGGCGAGAAGCGCTGACGCCCCGCGGGGATCAGGCCATCTCGAAGGTGGCCGGGTCGGGGCCGACCCGGGTGCCCTTGTCCAGCTCGGCGATCGCCTTCATGTCGTCCGGGCCGAGGTCGAAACCGAACACGTCGATGTTCTCGGCGATCCGCCGCGGCGTCACCGACTTCGGGATCACCACGTTGCCGACCTGCAGGTGCCAGCGCAGCACCACCTGCGCCGGGGTCCGGCCGTGCGCCTGCGCGATGCGGGCGAGCGCCGGGTCGTCCAGCAGGCCCTGGCCCTGCCCGAGCGGCGCCCACGCCTCGGTGTGGATGCCGTGCTCCTGGTGGAACGCGCGCAGGCCGTCCTGCTGGAAGTAGGGGTGCAGCTCGATCTGGTTGACCGCGGGCACCGTGCCCGACTCGTCCATTACGCGGCGCAGCGCGTCGACCGTGAAGTTGGAGACGCCGATCGAGCGGATCCGGCCCTCCTCCTTGAGCTTCTCGAACGCCCGCCAGGTGTCCATGTAGGTGTCGTGGCCCGGCATCGGCCAGTGGATCAGGTACAGGTCGAGATAGTCCAGGCCGAGGCGGCGCATGCTCGCCTCGAACGCCCGGAGCGTCTGGTCGTAGCCCTGGTCGCTGTTCCACAGCTTGGTGGTGACGAACAACTCGTCGCGCGGCAGCCCGGAACGCGCAGCGCGCGGCCCGTGCCCTCCTCGTTGCCGTAGGCGCTGGCGGTGTCGACGCTGCGGTACCCGTCGCGCAGCGCGACCTCCACGGCGTGCTCGGCCTCCTCGTCGGACACCTGGAACACCCCGAAGCCGAGCTGCGGCATCATGGCCCCGTCGTTGAGCCTGACGTCCGGTACGGTCATGGTCCTCCCCCTTCGGATGGTTCCTGCCTGGAATCCGCCGGTCCGGACTCCGCCGTGCCAGGAGAGCCGTGCCCAGCAGATCGGGGACCGAACCTGTGAGCCGGCTCGCACCGGCATACTGGGACGGCGCGCAATGGGGTGGAACGCTGCGACCGGGGGACACGGGTGACGACGCTCTATCTGGCACGGCACGGCGAGACCGTGTGGCACGAGGAGAACCGGTACGCGGGCGTCAGCGACGTCGCGCTGAGCGAGCGGGGCCGCCGGCAGGCCGCCGCCCTCGGGCGCTGGGCGGCCGGCCGGGAGATCGGGGCGGTGTGGGCGTCCCCGCTCGGCCGCGCCCGCGGCACCGCGGCGCCCGCCGCGAACGCGCTCGGGCTGCCGCTGAAGGTCGACACCGACCTGAGCGAGATCGACTTCGGCGCCGCCGAGGGACGCGTGCTCGCCGAGATGCCCCCGGACGAGGTCGCCGCGTTCCGCGCCGACCCGGCCGGTTCGCCGTTCCCCGGCGCCGAGGACCCGGTCAAGGCCGCCGCGCGCGGCGCGGGCGTGCTGCGCCACATCGCCGACGCGGAGCCGGGCGCGCGCGTCCTGGTCGTCACGCACAGCACGCTGCTGCGGCTGACGCTGTGCGAGCTGCTCGGCGTCCCGCTAGGGTCCTACCGGCGGGTGTTCCCGCGGGTCCGCAACTGCGCGGTCACCGAGCTCGACGTCGCCGGCGGGTCCGCCGCCCTGATCGCCTACAACCTGCCGACCGGGGACGAGTGATCCGGCGCCCCGTCAGGGCGTGCCGGGCGGACGGACGCGCTCGGCGAGCCGGCGGAGCGCGTCCTCGGTGATCGCGAAGTGGTGGCCGGCGATGCGCGCGGCCGCGTCGCCGTCGCCGCGCGCGATCGCCTCGGCGAGCGCGTGGTGGTGCGGCTTGGCCTCCTCGTAGATCGCCCACGTGTACGGCTCGGCGGACACGCCGAGGCTGACCTCCGACAGCAGCCGCTCGTGCAGCCCGACGAGCCGCGCGTTGCGGGTGGCCCGGGCGACCGCCGCGTGCAGCCGGACGTCGTGCTCGCGGGCCTCGCCCGGCGTCGTCGCGGCGTCGAACCCGGCGAGCGCCTCGGCGATGGCCGCGCGGTCGGCGTCGTCGGCACGCTCGGCGGCGGTACGGGCGATCAGGCTCTCGACGAGCCGCCGGTAGTCGAACAGCTCCTCGAACTCCGTCCAGCGCTCCAGCAGCGCGCTGCGCACCGCGCCCTCGCTGGCCTCGCCCCATTCGGCGCGGACGAAGGCGCCGCCGCCCCGCCCGCGCCGGATCTCGACCAGGCCCGAGCCGGCGAGCCGGCGCAGCGCCGCGCGCACGCTCTCCCGGCTGACCTGGAGCAGCGCGGCGAGGTCGCGCTCGCTGGGCAGCCGGTCGCCGAGGCTGAACTCGCCGAGCGCGATCGCCGTCGCGAGCCGGTGCGCGACCTGCTCGCCGGTGGTCGCGGGACGCAGCGGTCCGAGCGCCTCGTGCTCCATGCTCCCCCGTCCCTCCGGTCCGCCGCCCACGCCGGAAACGATAACTTCCTGCAAAGGTCTAGAAATCAGACCTTTTACCGCATAGTCTCGCATCCGGCCGCGCGGCCACCGCGCCCGCCGCCCCGCCCGCCGCCCCGCCGGTCCGGGGTTCGCCCAGCTCAGAGGAGGTATGCGTGATCGCACCGGCGACCGCCGAGGGCCACGCCCCCTTCCGCGGCCACCGCACCTGGTACCGCGTCACCGGCCCGTCGGGCCCGCCCGGCGCGTCCGGCGCGTCCGGCGCGTCCGGCTCGGGGAAGGCGCCGCTCGTCGTGCTGCACGGCGGGCCCGGCTGCACCCACGACTACGTGCTCGCCTTCGCCGACCTCGCCGCCGCGACCGGCCGGCAGGTGATCCACTACGACCAGCTCGGCAACGGCCGCTCCACTCACCTGCCGGACGCGGGCGCGGACTTCTGGACCGTCGACCTGTTCCTCGACGAGCTGGACAAGCTCCTCGCCCACCTCGGCATCGCCGGCGGCTACCACCTGCTCGGCCAGTCCTGGGGCGGGATGCTCGGCGCCGAGCACGCCGTGCGGCGGCCCGCCGGCCTGCGCTCCCTGGTGATCGCGAACTCGCCCGCGTCGATGCCGCTGTGGCTGGAGGCCGCCGCCGGGCTGCGCGCCGCGCTGCCCGCAGGCGTCGAGGCGGTGCTCCGCGAGCACGAGGCCGCCGGCACCACCGGCTCCCGCGAGTACGCCGACGCCATGCGGGTCTTCTACGACCGGCACGTCTGCCGGATCCCCTGGCCCGACGAGGTCGCCCGCACGTTCGCCGCGATCGACGCCGACCCGACCGTCTACCACACGATGAACGGGCCCAGCGAGTTCCACGTCGTCGGTACCCTGCGGGACTGGACGATCGTCGACCGGCTCGACCGGATCGCCGCCCCCACCCTGATCATCTCCGGACGGCACGACGAGGCGACGCCCGAGGCCGTCCGCCCCTACGCCGACCGCATCCCCGGCGCCCGCTGGCAGGTCTTCGAGGACTCCAGCCACATGCCGCACGTCGAGGAGCGCGCGGCCTGCATGTCCGCCGTCGGCGCGTTCCTCGACGCCCACGACCCCGCCCTCTGACCCGGAAAGGCGCGTGATGACGACCGCCGGCCCCAACCCCGCGCCCTCCGGCGCCTCCCCCGGATCCGCCGCGCCCCCCGCCGCCGAGTCGGCCGAGGGGACGCTGAAGGCGTTCGGCTACGACCAGGAGCTCAAGCGCTCGCTCAGCCTGGCCGACCTGGTGATCTACGGCCTGGTGTTCATGGTGCCGATCGCGCCGTTCACCATCTTCGGCGTCGTGTTCAACGGCTCCAAGGGCATGGTCGCGCTCACCTACGTCATCGGCCTGGTCGCGATGCTGTTCACCGCGCTCAGCTACCGGGAGATGTCGCGGGCGTTCCCGATCGCCGGGTCCGTGTACGCCTACGCCGGGCGCGGCATCAACGACAAGATCGGCTTCCTCGCCGGCTGGGCGATCCTGCTGGACTACCTGCTCGTCCCGACGCTGCTGTACGTGATGAGCGCGGCGGCGCTGAACTCGCTGCTCCCGGCCGTCCCGCAGTGGACGTGGGTCATCGTGTTCGTGCTGGTCAACACGGTGATCAACTTCCTGGGCATCGAGTCGACGGCGCGGCTGAACCGATTGTTCCTGTTCGCCGAGCTGGTGGTGCTCGCGCTGTTCGTCGGGTTCGGCCTGGCCGCCGTGGCACAGGGCAAGAACGGCGCGCACTTCTCCTTCGACCCGCTGCTCAAGCCCGATCTGCTCACCCCCGGGCTGATCTTCGGGGCGCTGTCGATCGCGGTGCTGAGCTTCCTCGGCTTCGACGGCATCTCCACCCTGTCGGAGGAGGTCCGCGACACCGGCCGCAAGATCGTCGGCCGCGCGACCGTCGTCGCGCTGTGCCTGGTCGCGGTCCTGTTCGTGGTGCAGACGTGGGTGGCGGCGCTGCTCGTCCCCGGCAAGACCGAGTTCGCCGGCGACGACGCCACCAACTCCGCGTTCTACGACATCGCGCAGATCGCCGGCGGGCACTGGCTGAAGGTCACCGTCGCGGTCGCCGCGGCCCTCGCCACCGGCATCGCCAACTCCCTCGTCGCGCAGGCCGCCACGTCCCGGCTGCTGTTCAGCATGGCGCGGGACCGCAAGCTGCCCGCGTTCCTCGCCCACATCCACCCGACGCGCAAGACGCCCGAGCGCGCGATCCTGTTCGTCGCCGTGATCTCCCTGGTGCTCGGGCTGTTCTTCACCGGCCAGATCGACGTGCTGTCGTCGCTGGTCAACTTCGGCGCGCTGTTCTCGTTCCTGCTCCTGCACGTCGCCGTGTTCGTGCACTTCAAGCTCCGGAACCGGAGCACCCGCCGGGGCCTGCACATCCTCGCCCCCGCGATCGGCTTCGTGATCATCGGTTCGGTGCTGTGGAACGCCGACTCCCGCGCGAAGATCGGTGGGATCTGCTGGCTCGTCCTCGGGGCGCTGGTGCTGCTGTTCTACCGGCGCTCCGGCCGCGGCACCGACCTGAAGCTGGAGGACTGATGCACTTCCCCCGCACGAGCGTGCACAACGCCTGGGACAACGCGATCGCGCCGATCGCGGCGATCGCCCCCGGCGCCGAGCTCACCGTCGAGACCGCGGACGCGAGCGGCGGGCAGCTCGGCCCCGCCTCCGGCGCCGCCGACGTCGCCGCGCTCGACTTCGGCCGGGTCAACCCCGTCACCGGCCCGTTCCTCGTCGAGGGCGCCGAACCCGGCGACGCGCTGGTGATCGACGTCCTGGACATGGCGGTCGGCGACTGGGGCTGGACGGCCTGCATCCCCGGCTTCGGCCTGCTCGCCGACGACTTCCCGGACGCGCACCTGCGCGTCTCGACGATCGCCGACGGGGCGGCCGAGCTGCTGCCGGGGCTGCGCGTCCCGGTCGTCCCGATGATCGGCACGATCGGCGTCGCGCCGCCCGAGCCCGGCGCGCACTCGATCGTCCCGCCGCGCCGCTGGGGCGGCAACATGGACGTCCGGCACATCGGCCCCGGCGCCCGGCTCGTCCTGCCCGTCGGCGTGGACGGCGCGCTGCTGTCCCTCGGCGACGCGCACGCCGCGATGGGCGACGGCGAGGTCTGCGGCACCGGCGTCGAGACCGACGCGACCGTCCGGCTCCGGGTCGACGTGCGCCGCGGCGCCGCCCCGTCCACCCCGGTGATCGAGACCGACCCGCACACGCAGCGGACCGGCGCCGCGCTCGTCACCACCGGCATCGGCCCCGACCTCATGGAGGCGTCCAGGGACGCGGCGCGCGCCCTCGTCGCGGAGGTCGCGGCGCGCACCGGCATGGCCCCGGTCGACGCCTACCTGCTGGCGAGCGTCGCCGCCGACCTGAAGATCTCCGAGGTCGTGGACGCGCCGAACTGGATCGTCTCCGCCCACCTGGAGCTGTCCCTGCTGGCATGACGCTGGACGGCCCCGGCCGCGACACCGTGTGCGCGGCCGGGCCGTCCTCACACGACGAGCAGCGTCTTGCCGACCACCGACCGGGCCTCCATCGCCGCGTGCGCGTCGGCGGCCCGCTCCAGCGGCAGCCGCTGCCCGATGACCGGGCGGATCCGGCCCGCCGCGGCCGCCTCCAGCGCCCGGCTCACCCGCTCGTTCGCCCCGTCCCCGAAGCCCATGAGCTGCTCGATCCCGAACACCGTCACGCCGCGCTCCGCCGCCTCCTCCGGCGCGATCACCGTCGCCGCGCCGGCGGACGCCCCGTGCACCGAGAACCGCCCGCCCCGGGCCGTCGCGCCGAACGCCTCGCGGCCGATCTCGCCGCCGACGCCGTCGAACACCACGTCGAACCCGCCGGTCTCGTCCAGCACCCGCTTCGCCCAGCCCGGCGCCGAATAGTCGACGGCCTCCGCGCCCAGCTCCCGGACCAGCGCGAGCTTCGCCTCGCCCCGCGCGGCGCCGACGACCCGCGCCCCCGCCGACAGCGCCAGCTGCACGAGCAGGCTCCCCAGCCCGCCCGCCGCCGCCTCGACCAGCACCCGGTCGCCCGCGCGGACCCTCGCGCCGTCGAACAGGCCCAGCGCCGTCCCGCCGTCGTGCAGCAGCGCCGCCGCCTCGGCCAGGCCGACACCGTCCGGCACCGGGACGAGGTCGTCCGCGTCCGCGACGGCCCGCTCCGCGTTGCCGCCCAGCCGACCGGCGGTGCCGGTGGTGACGCGCCTGCCCAGCCATTCCGGCGCGACGCCGTCCCCGACCGCGGCCACCCGCCCGGCCACCCCGCCGCCCGGCACGTACGGCGGCTCCGGCAGCGGCGGCCCCGGCGTGATGCCGCGCCGCAGCTGGGTCTCCACGAAGTTGATCTCGGCGACCGCCACCGCGACGACCACCTGCCCCGGGCCGGCGGCCGGCTCCGGCGCCTCTCCCGCCTCCAGCACCTCCGGACCACCGAACCGCGTCACGCGCACGACCTTCATCAGCGTCTCCCTTCGCTCCCGGCAACGCTCACACCTCAACCCTCCTTGAGGTCAAATCCGCGCCCGCGATGAGTTCCCGGCCGCCCGCCGGTCATATCTCCCGACGACCCGCGAAACGAGAGGTGAGCAGCGATGACCGACCGCGAACCCGTCGACGTCAGCGACCTCGACATCTACGACAGCGGCGGCCCCATGCCCTGGGAGCGGGCCCGCACCGCGCTGGTCAAGGGCCTGCCGCGGATGGAGACGCCCGTCTTCCTCGGGACGGTCCGCCCGGACGGCCGCCCCCACTCGGCGGGCATCGGCGCCCTGTGGCACGACGGCGACCTGTACTTCACCAGCGGCCCCGGCACGCGCAAGTCCCGCAACCTCGCCGCGAACCCGGCGTGCACGCTGTCCGCCCGGCTGGAGGGCCTGGACCTCGTCCTCGAAGGCGAGGCGGCGCGGGTCACCGACCCGGCCGTCCTCGAACCCGTCGCGGCCGCCTACCGCGAGGGCGGCTGGCCCGCCCAGGTCGACGGCGACGCGTTCACCGCCCCGTACAGCGCGCAGAGCGCCGGCCCGCCGCCGTGGCACCTGTACCGCTTCACCGTCCACGCCGCGATCGGCGTCGCGTTCGTCGAGCCGTACGCCGCCACCCGCTGGACCTTCACGACGTGACACCACCCTAGGGTGGTGCAATGAACGAACCGCGCGGGGACCTGCGTCCGCCCAGCCTGAACGCCGACGAGCAGGCGACCCTGCTCGCGTTCCTCCGGTACCTGCGGGACGCCGTCGTGGCCAAGGCGTCCGGCGTGCCGGAGGAGGCGGCCCGCGCGCCCGGCGTCCCGTCCGGCACCAGCCTGCTCGGCCTGGTCAAGCACCTCGCCCGCACCGAGCTGAACTGGTTCGTGTGGGCGTACGAGGGCGCCGACGTGCCGCTGCTCGACGACACCGAGCCGCCGCTGCCCGGCGAGACCGCCGCGGACATCGTCGCCGGCTACCGCGCGGCCGCCGCGCGCTCGGACGCGATCGCCGCCGCATGCCCGGACCTGGACCGTCCGGGCGCCCGGTCGCTGCGCGAGACGCCGCCGCCGTCCATGCGCTGGCTGCTGGTGCACATGATCGAGGAGACCGCCCGCCACGCGGGCCACGCCGACATCCTCCGCGAACGACTCGACGGCTCGGTGGGCCGCTGACGGCCCGGGAACCGATCGGCGCCGGACGGGCAACAAGGGGCGT
Source organism: Actinomadura sp. NPDC048394 (assembly GCF_040651755.1). Lineage (NCBI taxonomy): Bacteria > Bacillati > Actinomycetota > Actinomycetes > Streptosporangiales > Thermomonosporaceae > Actinomadura > Actinomadura sp. NPDC048394. The sequence continues at coordinate 85,380 of NZ_JBEZJL010000011.1, forward strand.
CCCGATCCAGAGCCGAGAGGCCCCACCACATGAGCGAGACGAGCCGGGCCGAGGCCGATGACGCCTCCTTCATCGGACGCTCCCGGCACGAGCCGGAGGCGTTCGCCGAGATCTTCCGCCGGCACGCGCCCGACATCAAGCGGTACGTCACCCGCAGGCTCGGCGGCGACGCCGCCGAGGACGTCGTCGCCGAGACGTTCCTGACGGCGTTCCGGCGGCGGCACGACTACGACCTGGCGCGCCCGAACGCGCGCCCGTGGCTGTACGGCATCGCCACCAACCTGATGGGGCGGCACGTCCGCGCCGAGGTCCGGCAGCTGCGCGCCCTGCGGCGCACGGGCGTCGACCCGGTGACGGCGGCGTTCACCGACCGCAGCGATGAGCGGCTCGCCGCCGAGGCGTCCGGCCCGCGGCTGGCGGCGGCGCTGGCCGCGATGCCGAAGGGGCGCCGCGACGCGCTGCTGCTGGTGGCGTGGGAGGGCCTCAGCTACCCGGAGGTCGCGCAGGCGCTCGGCGTCCGCGTCGGCACGGTCCGGTCGCGGCTCAACCGGGCCCGGGCGCAGCTGCGCCGGGAGCTCGCCGGAACGGACGTCATGGCCATCGTCAGCGAGGAGCCCGTCCATGAATGAGATGACCCGACTCGAGCGGTTCCGCGCCGAGGTCCCCCGCCCGGGCCCGTCCGACCTGCGCGCGGAGGAGGAGCGGCTGCTGGCCGCGATGCTCGCCCCGGCGCCCGCGCGGCCGGAGCCGCGCAGGCGGCGGCGCCTCCGCCTCGCCGTCGCCGTGACGGCCGGAACGGCGGCGGCCGCCGTGGCGGCGGGCCTGGTCGTGGCCGGCGGGGACGAGCACCGCGTCCCGGCCGTCCGCACGATGCCGGCGGCGCACGTCGAACTGCTCCAGCACGCCGCCGACGCCGCGGGCCGGACGCCGGAACTGCACCCGAAGCCCGGCCAGTACCTCGTCTACCGGTCCGTGACCATGAACCCGGTGGACTCCAACAACGCGAACGGCCGCCACGCCCGCTACCTGTCGCGCGCGAACCGCACGATCTGGCTGCCCGTGGACGGCGACGCGACGCGCGGCGTCCTGGAGACCGACGCGCTGCCGCCCAAGCCCTATCCCGGCGAGCCGCTCCCGCCGGAGGCCCGCCGGGAGGCCGGGCACAGCGGCCCGGAGAGGGCCGCCGACTTCGACCACCGCGCCGAATGGCTGCGCACCGACTACGCCTACCTGAGCCGCCTGCCCGCCGACCCCGCGGGCATGTACCGGCACCTGTACTCCCACCTCGGGACCGGGCCGAAGGCCGACGCGCAGGCGTGGCAGAACGTCGGCGGCATGCTCACCGAGGCGTACATGCCCGTCGCGCAGCGCAAGGCGCTGTTCCGGGCGGCGGCCTCGATCCCGGGCGTCCGGACCGTCGGCAAGGCGGTGGACGCCGCCGACCGCACGGGCGTCGCCGTGTCCCTGGACGTCCCCGGCAGCGGCCAGCGCGACGAGTACATCTTCGACCCGAAGACCTACCTCTACCTCGGCCAGCGAACCGTCGTCACCAACGCGTCCCTGGCCCAAGCCCCAGCAGGCACCGTCCTGACCTCCACAGCCCAGCTAAGCGTCCACCTAACCGACCGCGCCCCGACCCCCAACCCCCACTGACCCACCGCGCGCCCGCCCTTCGCGAGGTGAGCGGAGGGCGGGCTTGGGGGTGGTCAGGCGAGGGTGCCGTGGAAGGTCCAGGTGCCGGAGCCGACCTTGGCGGGCTCGGCGGCGCCGGGGACGTGGACCTCGGCGGTGCCGCCGGGCGGGACCGTGACGGTGAGGGTGACCTTGCCGCCGTCGCGCGTCCAGGACGAGCGGACCTCGCCGTACGGGGTCCGCCGGGTCGCGGACGCGCTGGTCAGGTCGCCGACGACGGCCGGGTCGACGACCAGGTTCCGGTAGCCGGTGGAACCGTCGGCCTGGCGGATGCCGGCGAGCCGGGAGGTGAACCACGAGTCGATCGAGCCGAGCATGAAGTGGTCCTGCGACTGGCCGCTGCCGCCGTCCCAGGACTCGCCGAGCGCGGTGTTGCCGTGCACGACCTGGTAGCCGTAGCTGGGGCTGTCGGTCTGCGTGGCGATCCGGTAGACGACGTCGTCGGGCAGGACGCGGAACGCCGACGGCAGCGAGATCTCGCCGAGCTGCAGGTGGTAGCCGGCGTTCCGCACGCTGGACACCAGGTGGTCGAGGAGCCTCTGCCGGTCGGACGCGGGCACCGCGCCCATGTCGAGGGCGATGGCCTCGGCGCCCTGGCCGCCGCCCGCGAACGTGCCGGTGGAGGCGTCGTAGTACTTCGCGGCCAGGGACTTCGCGCTCTGGTCCGCCTTGGCCTTGTAGGCGGCGGCGTCGGCGGTCTGGCCGAGCACTCCGGCGATCTTCGCCAGGGTGTCGTTGACGCGCCAGTAGCCGTAGGTGCCCGACACCATCTTCGGGAACGTCCGGTCGGGCGTGAACCAGTCGCCGAGGCTGTAGTCCGTCAGCCCGTCGGTCGCGCGGGCCTCCAGGTACGCGGAGTACTTCTTCATCTGCGCGTAGTAGGTGCGCATCGTCTCGGTGTCGCCGTAGTTCCGGTACAGCTGCCACGGGACGACGACGAACGCGCCGCCCCAGTTGGGGTCGTCGCGGTAGGCGCCGGCGAGGACGGTGTAGTCCGGCACGGTGGACGGGATGAGGCCGGCGTCGGTCTGCGCGTCCGCCATGTCCTGGACGACCTTGCGCAGCAGCGCGTGCACGTCGTAGTTGGCGGCGAGGGCGTCGCCGACGAGGTGGTCCTGCTCCAGCCAGCCGAGCTTCTCGCGGCTCGGGCAGTCGGTGAGGATGCTCTGCATGTTGTTCTCGATGGCGCGGCGGACGAGGCCGTGGATCCCGTTGACGAGGTCGTTGGACGAGGTGAACGTGCCGGCGGACGCGGTGTCGTTGCGCAGCGCCTGCCCGCGGACGGTGATCGTCGCGCCGGCGGGCAGCCCGCGCACCTCCAGGTACCGGAACGAGTGGTAGGAGAACTGCGGGTGCCAGGTCTCGGCGCCGGAGGTGCGGGTCGTGTACTGGTCCCAGATCGGCGCGCCGACGTTGCTGATCGACTGGTTGGCGCGCCCGTCCTTGAGGCTCTCGGACGGGTAGACGCGCACGGCGGTACCGGCGGGCGCGGTCACGGTGATCTCGGGGCGTCCGGCGATGACGCGGCCGACGTCGAACACCTGGTAGCCGTCGCCGGAGCCGACCTGCTTGCCGGGCAGGGTCTCGACGACGCGGACGGGTTCGGCCTCGCGCCCGCTGAGCGCGCCGGGCGCGGACACGGGGACGGCGTCCTCCCAGCCGGAGCGGGACGCGCCGGGCCGGTCCCAGCCGGGGCGTTCGCGGCGGGCGTCGTGGTCCTCGCCGCCGTACCAGTTGGAGAAGGTGACGGGCCCGAGGACGGTCTTCCACGTCCCGTCGCTGGTGACCCGCACGACCTGGCCGTTCGCGAGGGTGACCTCCAGCTGCGCCATCAGCTTGGGGTCGCTGATCGTCCCGGAGAACTTGCGGTACCGGTCGGGCGTGGAGATGACGTTGGCGTTGCCGTTGCCGAGTTCGACTCCGAGCGTGTTGCCGCCGGGCCGCAGCATCTTCGTGACGTCGTAGGTGGCGTACTGGACGCGCTCGGCGTAGGCGGTGTTGGCGGGTTCGAGTTCGGCGTCGCCGATGCGGCGGCCGTTGAGCCGCGCCTCGTAGACGCCGAGGCCGGCGACGTAGAGGCGGGCGTCGCGGACGCCGCGCGGCAGCGCGAAGTCCTTGGCGAAGATCGGCAGCGCCTCGGGGATCGGCGACTCCGGCGGCTCCTGCCCGGTGACGGTCGCCTTGTTCTCGAACGCGCCGTCGGCGGCGTCGGACGTCCCGACGGTGAAGTCGACGGGCGCGTACGGCACCTTCCCGCCCTCGGCGGGCTGGTCGGTGCGCGGGAACAGCAGGACCTCGTCGAACGCCTTGGCGTCCTTGAGGTCGACGGTCAGCGTCAGCGGTTTGTCGGAGACGTCCGCCTTGGTGAAGGCGGAGCTGGACCAGCCGGCGAATTCCTGGTTCGTCGTCTCCGTCCCGTCGGTGAGGTAGCGGGTGCCCCACTTGCGGTTGACGTTGCCGCCGTTGTCGGACGCGGTGACGGTCCTCCCGGCGGCGAGGTTCGTGCCGGGGTCGGCGGAGTCGCGGACCTCCAGCTCGGCGAGCTGGAGCCGGTACGTCTCGTCCGGCACCTGCTCGACCATGGGCAGGCCGAGCTTGGTGACGTCGAGGCGGACGTACCGGGCGGTGGTCTTCGGCAGCTTCACCACGATCGGGTCGGGCTTCTTCGTGCTGGTCTGCCAGTCCTTCTGGCCGATCCAGCGGCCCTGCCAGTCGCTCTGGGCGGTGAGGCCCGTCTCGAACCAGGACGGCGACGACCAGCCGGACGCCTTCGGGCCCGTCCACACGCGGACGCGCCAGTACACGCGGGTGCGGCTGCCGAGCGCCTTGCCGGCGTAGTCGGCGCGCTGCGCGGCGGAGGCGATGCGGCCGGAGTCCCACAGGTCGGGACGACCCCGGTGCAGGGCCTTCTCGCTGGTGGCGGCCTGGATCTGGTACGCGGTCTGGGTCGTGTTCCGGCCGCCGTGAAGCTGCCAGGTGAGGGGCGGGGTGGTGTCGTCGATGCCGAGCGCCTGCGACAGGTCGTCGGCCCGCAGGCCGGTGACGTCCGCGCGGGCGTCGGCGTTCGCCGGCGGGGCGAGGAGGGTGAGCGGCAGGACGGCGGTCACCGCTGCGGCCGCGAGGCCGCGCATCGGATTGCGCAAGGGGGATTCTCCTAGGAACGGCCCTGCGCGTGCAGGGAGGCGATCTCGTCGGCCGTCAGGACGTGGTTGTAGAGGCGGAAGCCCGTGACCTGGCCGTCCATGGCCGGGTTGCGGGTGTCCTGCGAGCGGCCGAGGTAGTTGTGCGTGGTCGCGCCGAGCGCGAGGGGGCTCATGACGAGGGCGTCGTTGCGTCCGGCCGGAACGCCGTCGACGTACAGGACGGCCGATCCGCTCCCGGCGGTGACGGCGAGGTGGGTCCAGGCGCCGGCGGGGAGGGCGGACGGCGCGTCGGCGTAGTCCTCGCCGTCCATGCCGGTGATCTTCATGGTGAACCGGGCCTTGGCCGACCCGGTCCGGGCGATGACGGCGAAGTACGTCGTCTTGTTGAACCCGAGGTCGAACACCCGCGTGTTGTTCGCGACCGTGTCGAGGTTCAGCCAGACGGAGACGGTCAGCGTGTCGAGGCCGGAGAGGAGCCCCGCGGGCAGCGCGACGTGGCCGCCCGTCCCGTCGAGCGCGACCGCGCCGCCGTCATCGGCCCATGACGCGCCGGACACGAGCGACGCGTCCGGCCACCGGCCCGTCGCGTCGGCCAGGCTCCGGCCGGTGAGCGGGAAGTGCGCCAGCAGCGCGGGCTTGCGGCGCGGCGCGGGCGTCGCCCAGTACACGGTGTAGCGCTCGTGCTGGACTTCGGAGAACGGCTTCAGCTTCACGGTCGCGCCGTCCGCCGACGCGGTGTAGTTCAGCGGGGCGCTGCGGTCGGCCCGCAGGGAGCGCGGGTCGATCGCGGGGAACGCGTTGAGCGCCCGGTCGCCGTACTCCCCCGCCAGCACGACCGGGCCGACGCTGACGGCCTGGACGCACGGGTTGTCGGGCGCCTTCCGCCAGACGGGCGCCATCGGCATCGCGACGTCCACGACGTCGCCGCGCTTCCAGTGCCGCTCGATCGAGGCGTACGAGCCGGGGCGGGCCTTCACCGGGACGGCGGCGCCGTTCACCCGGATCCGGGCCCGGGCGCCGCGCGCGCCGAGCCAGCCCGGCACCCGGATCTTCAGCGTGAAATGGGACGAGCCGGACGTCACCGTCAGCCGCGTCCGGTCGGTGTGCGGGTATCCGGTCTCCTGCCGGATCCCGATCCCGCGTTCCCGCCACGTCACCTCGGACGGGATGAACAGGTTCACGAAAAGCTCGTCACGGGAACGGAAATAGATGCTGTCGGCGAATTTCGTCGCCGTCTCCATTCCCGTTCCGTGGTCGCACGAGAAATTGTCGTAGTCGGAGCTGTAGCTGCCGGGCGCCGCCTTCAGGCCGCCCTTGACCTCGCGCTGCGAGCCGGGCCACAGGCCGGTGTAGTAGGTGACGAAACCGTGCTCGGAGTCGGGGTCCTGCTCGCCGAGCATCTGGTTGAGCAGCGTCCACTCGTAGTGGTCCATGTAGGCGGACGCGGACGGGTCGTGCAGGAACAGCAGCCGCGAGAGCTTCAGCATGTTGTAGGAGTTGCAGTTCTCGCAGGTGTCGGAGCCGAGCCGGCTGGCGATCTCGCCGGGCGGGCCGAACAGCTCGTTGTTGCTGTTCCCGCCGATCACGTAGGAATGGTGGTGGACGACCGTGTCCCAGAAATAGGCGGCGATGTCGTGGTAGCGGGCCTCGCCCGTCGCCTCGTACTCGCGCACCGCGCCGACGATCTTCGGGATCTGGGTGTTGGCGTGCAGGCCGTCGAGGGCGTCGGTGCGCGCGGCGAGCGGCCCGAAGACCGCCTCGTGGTCGAAGCGGCGGGCCGTCGCCAGGTGCTCGGGGTCGCCGGTGACCTGGTACAGCTCGGCGAGCACGTCGTTCATGCCGCCGAACTCGACGCCGAGCACCTTCTGCATCTGGTCGGTGGTCAGCCTGCCGGTGCGGGTCCCGGCCCACGCGGCCATCCCCTTGAGCACGGTCAGCGCCTGCGCGTTGCCGCTCAGCCGGTACTGGTCGAGCAGCCCGGCCATGATCTTGTGGAGGGTGTAGTACGGCGCCCAGGGATGGCCGCCCGCCTCCATCTGGTCGAAGACGGCCTCCTCGAACGCCGACAGGTACCCGGCGCCGAACCCGGCCGACGGCGACGCCGCCTGGCATTTCGCCAGCTCACCGACGATGTACCGGCCCTTGGCCGCGTACGCGTCGTCGCCGGTGTTCGCGTGCGCCTGGGCGAGCGCCGACAGCAGGTGCCCGGTGGAGTGGCCGCGCAGCTGGACGTCCGGCGCCTCCCAGCCGCCGCACGGCTGCGCCGACGACGGCAGCCCCACGTTCAGCCGGAAGGTGTGCAGGAGCCGGTCGGCGTCGACGAACTTCAGGTAGTTGCAGGTCCGCGTCATGTTCGCGCGGAACGGGCCGTCCAGCAGCGTGACGTCCGGCAGCGGGAACGGCGCGAGCACCGGCTTCGGCGAGACGCGGACGGTGCCCGCGCGGGCGGGCGGTGCGGGCAGGGCGGGGAGGGCGAGCGCCGCCGAAGCGGCGCCCGCCGTGCCGAGGAACGCCCTGCGGTCCAGGGCGCCGGTCATGCCCGCTCGCTCCGGATGGTGTGGTTGCCGTGCAGGCCGTCGACGTAGACGTACTCGCCGTCGGTACGGACGCCCTTCATCAGCGCCCGGGTGCCGTCCCACACGAGGTGCCCGTCGACCCGGACCTTGATCCGCTCGCCGAACGTCGGCACGCCGGCGCGTCCCGTCGCGGCGCGCGGCGCCTTCAGCTTCGCGGTGTAGGTGCCCTTGGCGACCTTCCAGGAGCCGTCGACGGCGCCGAGCGTCGTGGTGATGCGGCCCTGGGCGAAGGTGAGGTCGGCGGTGTGCGGGACGAAGTCGAACGACCGTCCGCCCGTCCCGGTCGGGTTCAGGCCGAGGACGCCGAACGTCAGCGCCGTGACGGGCCCGGTCGCCCAGGCGTGCGCGAGGCTGGTGTAGGAGCTGCAGAAGACGCAGCCGTCGCCGGGGTTGCGGTACGACTCCCAGAACGTGCTGCCGGTCCCCTGCGGGTTGCTCAGCATGTAGCCCCACTCGCGCCGGATGATGTCGACGCCGGCCTGGTCGGCGGCCTGCCCGCCGGCGGCGAAGTGCGCGTTGACCTCCATCGACCCGGAGAAGACGCCCGGGTTGCCCTTGTTCTCGGGCGCGGTGGACGCGACCTCGTTCCAGTTGCCCTTCAGCTCGGCGCTGATCCGCCGGGCCTGCTCCTGGTCGGCGAGGCCGTACCAGACGGCGAGCGAGTTGCCGTCCTGCGGGTGGATGGCGTTGTTGGGGTAGAACTTGTACGCGCCGGCCGCGTCGTCCCAGAAGTTGGCGTTGATCGCGGTGCGCAGCGCGGCGGCGCGCTGGGCGTAGGACGCCGCAAGATCGGCGTCGCCCTGGGTGCGGGCGAGCTGCGAGCCGGTGTCGAGGACGCGCCACAGCAGCACGTTCGCGATGAGGTTCTCGCCCTTGGCGAGGATCCGGACGGAGTCGGACGTGCCGGTGATCGACAGCAGGCCGTTCGCGTCGACCTTCGCGGAGCTGTAGTCGACGGCCTTCTTGTACTGGTCCCAGATCCCGGAGACCCAGCGCGCGTCACCGGTGTACTTGTAGTAGTCCCAGCTCGCGGCGAGGGTCCACAGGTGGTAGGTGTCGGAGCCGTACTTGTTCAGCTCCGGCCCGGCGTAGGGCAGCTCGCCGGTGTCGCGCTGGTGCTGGTAGATCACGTCGAGCGAGTTGCGGGCGGACGCGGTGTCGTCGAACGCCGCATAGGCGGACGGGATCTCGACGCCGAGGTCGCCGGGCCAGACCGTCCGGTCCCGCTTGGCGCCGTCCACGAGGATGGACGCGCCGGAGCCGATGGTGCCGGTGTTGTCCCACAGCGCCGCCGGCGCCTCCCACACGCGGCCGGTCTTCGGCGAGATCGTGTTCAGCTGGACGGTGTAGGCGCCCGCGTACCAGATCCGGTTCAGCAGGTCGTCGCTGGAGTAGAAGTAGTTCGCGTACTTGGACGGGTCCTTCACCTGCGGCGCGGGCGTGTAGTGCAGCGACACCCCGTCGAGGTCGACGCTCCCGCCGGACTGCATGAAGATCGTCAGGTAGCGGAAGCCGCCGCGCAGGTACTTCTCCGGCGTGGTGTAGGTGGTGCGGCCGTCCACGTCGGCGGTGAGGGCGCCGTCGCGGCTGCGCGGGCCGCCGGTGGAGGCGTCGCTGTCGGTGGCGACGTAGGCGGACGACTCGTTGAACGCGAGCCCGACCTGCTGCGCGCCGTCCGATCCGGCGAAGTGCAGGGTGGTGAGGCCGCCGACCTCCTTGCCGAAGTCGAGCGTGACGTACGACCCGGCGCCACTGAGGGTGGTCTTCTGCCCCTTAAGGACAGCGGACGGGTTCGTCACGTCGCCGCTGGTGTTGTAGACGGCGACGGGGCGGACCGTCCGCGACGACGGCGACAGCACGTACCGCTTCCACGGCGCCGCATCGTGCCCGTGGGCCGGGGCGGCAGCGGCGGGGACGGCCTGGGCGGCGAGGAGGGCGGACATTCCCAAGGTGAGAGCGGCGATGCGCCGCCTGGATACGCTGTTGTGCATGGATTCCTCGGATTCCGATCCGTGTCGGGACGGGGTCGACGGGGGTTCATGTGCGGGAGGGCGGGCCAACGCCCTCCCGCACGCGTTCTCGGGGCGGGCTCAGCGGGTGCGGATCACCGCCTCGCCGTACGGGACTAGCCGGACCGGCCCGATCAGCCCGTACGCCTGCCGCGACGCGCCGCCGTACACGCCGGGGTCGGACACCCGCAGCCGGTTGTTCAGCGTCGTGGCGACCTCGACCTCGATGGTGTTGGTGCCGCGCCGCAGGTAGGGGCCGATGTCCACGGCCGGATACAGCACGCTGACCGGCGGGACGCGGCGCCCGTTCACCGACACCCGGCAGGTGTCGAAGACCTCGCCGAGATCCAGGACGGCGCCGGCGCCGCCGTCCCACGTCACCGTCGTGGTGTAGGTGCCGATGCCGGAGACGTCCGCGAGCTCGGGGATGTCGGGCCAGGCCTTGAGGGCGTCGAGCGCCAGGTCGTGGCTCTTCGTGCCGTCCGGGGTCATGTCCTCGACGCGCAGCCGCCAGCTCGTGAGGGTCTGCGCGGCGGGAACGGCGCCGATCGCGGTCGTGACCGTGCGGCCGTCCGCGAGGGTGGTCGCGTAGGTACCTGCGGCGGTCGCCCGGGCGACGAGCCGCTGCCCGTCCACCCGGACCTCGGCCTGTGAGGCGGTCGCGGACGGGTGGTGCCCGCCGCGCGCCAGGATGATCACGGTCGCCTCGGACGGCTGGAGCGCGATCCGGACCGTGACGGTGTCGCCGTCGGCCTTGTAGACCGCGACCGGCTCGGTCTCGCCCGTCCACAGGTCCAGCCGGTACGGGACGGCCTTGCGGTCGGCGCGGGTGAACGACACCTCGTGGTCGATCGCGGCGACCGGCGGCTTCACCGTCTCGGCGTGCTTGCCGTTGCACAGGTAGAAGTAGTCGACGCGGCCGTCCCGCCGGTGGGCGTTGAGCAGCGTGGAGCTCTGCGCGTAGCTCACCTCGGGCCGCAGGCCGAGGGCGTCGAGCGCGCCCTGCACGTCGGTCTCCGCCGCGACGTTCTTCACGCGTGGTAGCGCGAACATCTCCTTGATGACGGCACGGAGCGCGTCGTTCTCCCCGTCCTTCGGGATGCCCGGGACGGTCGCGGCCGACCAGTCGCCGAGGAAGACCAAGGGCAGGCCCGCCTTCGCGAACCTGAGCATCGTGCGGGCGGTGTCGAGCGGCAGCGTGCACGCGTTGCCGTTGAAACGGTCGCCCTCGACGAACAGCACCTGGTAGGCGGGGCCGTCGGGGGCGAGCCGCCCGTCGCGGACCTTCGCCGACGGCAGGTCCAGCAGCGGCGCGCTGACCATCTGGTGCGTCCAGCCGAGCGGGACGCCGTACTTGGTGAACCAGCCGGCGCCGATGCCGGTCTTGGTGTACCCCTTCTGCCGGAACACCGCGACGTCGATGCGGCTCTTGCCGGCGCGCATCGTCTGGTGGACGCGCCCGAGGTACGCGGCGATGTCGGGGGCGTGCCGCCACGTCGGCTGGCGCGGCCCCCACGACTCGGCGAACCCGATGCCGCCGTTGTACGGGGTGAACGCCGCGAACCCGGGCCACGCCGCGCCGGGCGCGGTCGCATAGGAGAACCCGTGGAAGACCGTCTGGTTGAGGCCGGCCGCATAGGCGCCGCCCATGGTGCGGAGCAGCTTGTCCCACGTGGTGTTGTACGCGCCGCCCTGGTACGCCCCCGCCTCGCAGGACAGCAGTTCCCGCCCCGCCATGTCGCGGCCTCCGGCGAGCGCGCGGTAGTCGTCCAGGTTCTTGAACCCGAGCGACTCGCCCTCCGGGACGTCCAGGATCGCCGCGGACCGGATCGCGTCCGTCGACAGCCCGTACGGCTGGGCGCGCAGCTCCAGCCCGACCGAGTGCGCCCACGTCCGCAGCGCCTCGAAGTGGTACTCGTTCAGCAGGTCGGAGACCGTCAGCCAGAAGTCGTGCCGCGCCTGCGCGGTGCGGTCCGCCTCGTAGCTGTGGACGGTGTTCTCCTTGTTCAGGACGATCACCGGCAGGTACGGCGCCAGGTCGTAGCCGCGCCGCCGCTTGAACTCGGCGGGCAGGTCCGGGGTCCAGTTGAGGGCGGGCGTCTCCAGCTCGATCGAGTCCTCGAACAGCGTCCCGCCGGCCTTCTTGATCAGCTTGCGGACGCGCGGGGTCAGCAGCCGCGCCTCCCAGAACGCGGTGACCGCGCGGGTGCCCGCCTTGCTGAAGTGGTCGACGACCCAGGAGTCGGGGCTGCTGTGCGGGCCGCCCTCCGGCTGCTGCCCGCTGCCGCGCCGCCAGTAGGACAGCAGCAGCCAGTCGCCGCCGGCCGGGGCCGTCCAGGTGATCCGGCCGTCCTTCGCCTGGGCGGTGAGGTCGGTGAAGGAGCCGAAGTCGAGCCCGGTCTCCTTGCGGGTCGCGTTCGCCGTGTCGATCTTCACGGCGTGCACGGCGACGAGGGTCCGCTTCGTCACGCCCTTCGCCGCAGCCGCGACGGGCTCGGGCACCGGGCCGTCGTGCGTGGCGCCGCCCGCGACCGCCACGGTCCCGTAGGCCAGCTCCTGGACGGCGGCGTCGTCGTCCGGCGTGATCGTCGGGACGGCGGCGGGCCAGGACGGGCCGATCGTCAGGTCCACGGTCAGGCCGCGCCGGTCCGCCTGGTCGAGGGCGGCCTCGACGCCGGCGACCCACGCCGCCGTCCCCCAGCCGTGCCCCGCCGGGTCCAGCACGGACGCGTCCTTGATGCTGTGGTGCACGGCGGCGATCTCGCCGCCGCCGAACCCGGCGTCGGCCATCTGGTCGATCTCGCGGCGGATCTCGGCGGGGTCGACCAGCCCGTCCGGCCACCACCAGCGGAACCTCGGCCGCACGGCCGCGCCGGGCCGGGCGAACCCGGCCGCGCCGGGCGCGGCCGGGGCGGCGGCGACCGCCTCTCCCCCGAGCACCGGGGCCGCGGCCGCCACGACGGCGGCGGCGGTGCCGATCTGCAGCACGCGCCGGCGGGTCAGCCCGCGCGGTCCCTGCTCGCTACGGTCGTCGTTCACGTTCGTCTTCCTCCTGGTCCGATCGCGCGGGTCAGGTGCGCGCGATCACGGTGGTGCGGCCGGAGCCGACCGGGCCGATGGCGAGCAGCGGTCCGGTCGCGTCCCGGCTCATGGCGCGGGGGGCGCGGGCGTTGGGCCCGGTGACGCGGACGTCCCGGGGGTCGGTGCCGCCGAGTTCCACGACGATCCGGGCGGCGGTGTTCGGCGGCACGTCGACGTCGAGGCGGTAGCCCTTCGCGCGGTCGAGCGCGACGGCGACGGGGCCGCGGATCGTCGGCACGGTGCCGGAGACGCGGGTGAGGGCGCCGGGCCGGGGCCGCACCTCGATCTCCGCGGCGCCCGGCGCGGTGATCTCGACGCCGAGCAGGCGGCGGGGGATCACGTTCGCGGGCGCCGAGCCCCAGGCGTGCGAGAACGTCATGTTGCTCTTGAGCGACGGGTCCCACGCCTCGCCGACGATGGTCGCGCCGAGGTCGTCCATGAGGTGCAGCCAGGAGTTCGTCCCGGTGGCGGTCATCAGCCCGATCGCGTCCGCCGCCCGGCCCGTCGCGAACAGCGCGTCCAGCAGGAACTGGGCGCCGTAGACGCTGACCTTCATGCCGCCGGCGGCGAGCGTCTCGCCGAGCGCCTTCACCAGCGGGTCCGGGACGGTGCCGGGACCGGCTACGCCGAGCGCGACCGGGAACGCGGTGGCGTGCTGCGCGCTGTGGATCGTGCCGGCGCCGTCCACGAACCGGCCGTTCGCGGCGTCCAGCAGCGTCGTGCGCATCGCGTTCGCGAGCGCGTCGGCCTTCGCCCGCCAGGTCTTGGCGTCGGTGGTCTTGCCGAGGACGGCCGCGATGTCGGCCATCGCGATGAACGCGGCGTACTGGCAGGCGTTCACCACGGTGTTGACCTCGGTGAACACGTAGCCGTCGCGGTTGGACACCGGCCAGTCGACCAGGTCCCCGAGGTCCTGGCTCGACTCGCCCGGGTTCTTGTGGACCAGGCCGTCGCCGCCGATGTAGGACGTCAGGTGCTTGGCCGCGAGGAGGTCGTAGTCGGCGGCGAGCTGCTCGGGGTCGCCGGTGTGCAGGTAGTCCGCCCATGCCGACATCACGTTCATCAGCCGGTACTCGGTCGGCCAGGTGTGGTTGCGGGCCAGGTAGGCGTCGGACGCGCGGGCCAGCGCGAACGACCGCTGCACCGCGTACTCCGACGCCTGGTTGATCAGCGCGTCGCCCTCGTAGGGGCCGCGCTCCCGGGTCGGGGTGTCGATGTAGAGGTCGCCGCGCGTCGCCTCGATCGAGTACCGGCACATCTCGTACACGCGGTCGAGGTCGTGGTTGGAGCTGGAGAACGAGGCGTCGGAGCCGCGCCAGTCGAGCCGCCAGGCCCGGCCGGTGACGGCGTCCGACAGGTCGAGGTCGTCGTCGCAGATCAGCTGCGCGTAGCGGAAGCCGCGGTAGCCCCAGTGCTCGGCGGACTGCAGGCCGTCGCGCAGCGTCCAGACCTCCTTGTAGGTGACGCCGGCACGCAGCGCGTACTTCACGGTCCCGTCGGCGTTCAGCTCCTCGCCGAGCCGGACCTCGATCGTCTGCCCGGCCTTGCCGCGCAGCGACAGCCGCAGCCCGCCCGCGATCTCCTTGCCGAGGTCGACGAGCCAGGTGCCGGACGACACCTTCCGCACCGACGCGGGCCGGACGTCGTGCAGCCGGACCGGTTCGACCAGCGCCGGCACCAGCCCGTCGATCGCGGGCTTGACCTGCGCGGCGTCCCAGCCGGAGTCGTCGAAGCCGGGGCTCGTCCAGCCGGCCGGCTCGTTGCGCAGGTCCCAGTACTCCTGCGGGCCGACGTAGTAGGACGTGCCGATCGTGCCGGCGTCGCGCAGCATCCCGGCCTGGCGGCGCGCCCTCCACGCCTTGCCGCTGGCGAACGTCGCGGTCGTCCCGTCGGCGTAGGTGACCGCGAGCTGCGCGACGAACCGCTTGTCCTCGGTGGTGAACGCGAGGGCGGCCAGCGCGTTGCGGCGTCCCGGTTCCACCAGGCCGGTGACGTCGAACGAGTGGTAGCGCGGCGCGCCCGCCCCGGCCCGCTGGGACGCGAACCCGGCGACCTCGCCGTTCACCCAGATCTTCGCCGGGTACTGCCGGATCGGCGTGGGCGACTGCGCGGCGACGTGCAGGACGGCGGCGGCGATCGGCTTGCGCGCCGGGGTGAACTCGGTGCGCAGCAGCGCCCAGTTGTCGTCCGCCGCGCCCGCCGACGACAGCGTCGACTGCCCCTTGCCGAGCGTCAGGACGCCGCCGGCGACGGTCCCGGCGGTGAACGTGCCGAGGCCGTCGGTGAAGTCCTCGCTGATGAGGGCCTTGCCGTCGGGCGCGGTGAAGGTGACCGAGTCCCACTGGTTCGCCTCGGTCGACCCATTGCGCATCCCGATGGTGCCGGTGGCGTACGTGCCGTCGGTCGTGGTGTCGACGGCCGTGCCGTCGATCGAGGTCGTGAACGTCGAGCCCTTCATCTCGACGGCGACCTCGTACCAGCGGCCCGTCTCGATCGGGACGCCGAGCGCCTTCTCCTCCAGCACCCGGTACGTCCCGTTCACGCACACGTGCTTCTTCAGCACGCCCGGCGACCCGGCGCGCAGTTGCCACAGGTAGTTCGCGCTCGCCGATGACGCGCGGAACCACAGGCCTGCCGCCACGGACGTGATCTGCACCCGCGCCTTGAGCACGCCGTCGCCGGGCGCCGTCGCGGCCGGGACCCAGATCGGCTGGGCGTCCCAGCCGGCCAGGCCGGTCGCGACCAGGGACGGCTCCGACCAGCGGGAGGCCTTGGGCCCGTCGAACGTCCGGACCCGCCACCAGTACGCCGTCCCGGCCGCCAGCGCAGGCCCGCCGTACGGGACGGCGACCGACGCGGCCGACGCGACGCGCCCGCTGTCCCAGTGCCGCGGCCCCCTGGCCAGCCGCGACGGGGTCGTGGCGAACTGCACCTGGTAGTGCGTCTGCTTCGTCCCGGGACCGAGGTCGGCGACCTGCCAGCTCAGCCGCGGCTTCGCCGCCGTGACGCCGAGACCGTCCGGGAGCAGCGACGTCAGCAGCCCGGACGGCGTGCGCGCCGCGACGCCCTTCCCGGCGGGTGCGGCGGCCGCCGTCCCGGTGTGCCCGAGCACGATCGCGCCCGTCGCGCCGATCGCGGACGCGCCGAGGAACCGCCGCCTGCTCAGCCCATCGCTCATTTAGAAGCTCCTTCAAAGGTCCAGTCGCCGGAGCCCACCTGGAAGACGGCCCGATCGTTCTCGATGCCGACCCACTTCGCGTCCTCGGGCGCGTCCGGCCGGGTCTTGCCGCCGAACAGCGGGAACTCGACGCGCGCCGTCGTGTTCGGCGGGACGGTGGCGTCGAGGCGCAGCGTCTTGCCGGTGCGGCGCCACGACACGGCGGCCCGGCCGCGCGGCGTCTCGTAGGTCGCGGCGGCGCGGGTGATGTCGCCGACCACGGCCGGGCGGACGAGCAGCGACGCGTACCCGATCGAGTCATCGGTCTGCGAGAGCCCGGCGAGCCCGGCGTGGAACCACTCGTCGATCGCGCCGAGCATGAAGTGGTTCTGCGAGTTCCCGGATGTGGGGCCGTCCCAGTTCTCCGTCAGCGACGTCGCGCCGTGCACCACCTGGTAGCCGTAGCTGGGGTTGCCGGTCTGGGTGGCGACGGCGTGGATGACGTCGTCGCGCCCGGCGGCCGACAGCACCCGGAACACCGACGGCAGCGCGATCTCCCCGACGGTGAGGTGGTAGCCCTTCGCGGTGATGCTCTGCACGAGGTGCGCGAGCACCTTGTCCTTGGACGCGGCGGGGACGATCCCCATGTCGAGGGCGAGCGCGTCGCACGCCTGGCTGCCGGAGCCGTAGGTGTCGCCCGTCGCGTACTTGCCGTTGAACGCGTCGCCGATGTCCCCGGCCAGCTTGGTGTACTTGGCGGCGTCGTCGTCCTTGCCGATGACCTTCGCGATGGACGCCAGCGCCGTGACCGCCCGGTGGTAGCCGAACGTTGCCGTGACGCCGAGCGGGGTGCTGTTGTCGAAGGTGATCCAGTCGCCGAGGCCGTAGTCGAGCAGGTTCCCCTTCGCCTTGGACGACAGGTAGTCCACGTACCGCACCATGTTCGGGTAGTAGGTGCGGAGCGTGGCCTCGTCCCCGTACGCCCGGTACATCTGCCAGGGTGCGAACACGATGACGTTGCCCCAGTTCGGGTCGTCGCGGAACCCGCCGGAGAACACGGTGTACTCGGGCGCGATGTCCGGGACGAGCCCGTCGGACGTCTGCGCCTCGGCGATGTCGCGGACGATCTCGCCGTAGTAGGCGGTCACGTCGTAGTTGCGGGCGACGGCCGGGAAGACCAGGTTCGCCTGCTCCAGCCAGCCGAGCTTCTCGCGGTGCGGGCAGTCGGTGAGGACCGAGTACATGTTGCTCTGCACGGCCCGGTCGATGATCCGGTGGATGTCGTTGAGCAGGCCGTGCGAGCTGGTGAACGACCCGGCGGTGTCGTTGGCGGCGCGCAGCGCGATGCCGGTGACGGTGCCGTCGTCCGGCGCGGACGGCAGGCCTTCGAGCTGCACGTACCGGAAGCCGTGGTAGCAGAACCGGGGATGCCAGGTCTCGGTGCCGTTCCCGGACAGGGTGTAGGTGTCCCAGATCGGGGAGCCGGTCGTGTTCTGGCTGACGGTGCCGTCGGCGTTGAGCAGCTCGCCGGGGCGCATCGTCACCTTCGTCCCGGCCGGGCCGCTGACCCGCAGTTGCGCCCAGCCGGCGAAGTTCGTGCCGAGGTCGACGACGTACACGCCGTCCTTCGGCTGCGTGATCTTCTGGGTGCGGAAGGTGCCGGCGCGCTCGATGGGCGGGGCCATCCGGGCGGTGAGCTTCGCGGTCGGCGCGTCGCGGCGGACGGCGGCCGTCCAGCCGGACGGGGCGCGGCGGGCGTCGACGTCCTCGCCGCCGTACCAGCTGCTGAACGTGGTGGCGCCGAGCGCCGTCTTCCACGACGTGTCCGACGCGACGACCTCGCGCGACCCGTCGGTGTAGGTGATCTCGAGCTGGCCGAGGAACGCGGGGCGTCCGTCCGAGCGGGTGAGCTTCTGGTAGCGGCCCGGCGTGGCCGGGACGTTCGCCATGCCGTTGCCGACCTCGGCCTGGATCGTGTTCCCGCCCCGGTGCAGCAGCCTCGTCACGTCGTAGGTCGAGTAGACGATGCGCTGCTTGTACGCGGTGTAGGGCGGTTCGAGGACGGCGTCGCTCACCGGACGCCCGTTCACGGTGACGTCGAGGACGCCGAGCGCCGTCGCGTACAGCCGTGCCGACCGGACGCGCTTGCCGAGGTCGAACTCCTTCTTGAACAGCGGGAGCGCCTCGGGCTGGGCGTGCAGCGGCGGCGGGGCCTGCTGGCCCTTGACCGTGGCGGCGGTGTCGAACGTCTTGCCGTCGGAGGAGGTCTGGACGGTGAAGTCCTCGGGAAAGTTGGCCGTCTTCCCGTCGTCGGTCATCACGTCGGTGCGCGGGTAGAGCAGCACCCGGTCGAACCGGCGCTCCTCGCCGAGGTCGATCTGCACCCAGATCGGGGTGGCGAGGTCCTGGTTCTCGTACTGCATGCTGGTGTAGCCGAACGGCGCGGCGTCGCTGGTCAGCGAGCCGTCGGTGATCGCCTTCGGTTCCCACTGGCCCGCGACGGTGTAGCTCTCCGACGCCGTCACCGGCGCGTGCAGCGCCACGTCCGCGCCGGACGCGCCGTCCTGCACCTGGACCTCGGCGAGCTGCAGCCGGGACACCTTGTACGGCCAGCCCTCCTTGATCGGGAGGCCGAGCCGGGTCACGTTCAGCCGCACGTACCGGGCGGTGCGCGCGGTGAACGCGACCGTCGCCGGGGTGGGCTTCGGGTCCGACCACGCCGGGTTCCCGATCCATTGCGCCGTCCAGTCGGACGCGGCGAGCAGGCCGGTCTCGAAGTGCGCGGGCTCGCTCCACGCGGAGGCGCGCCCCCGCTCGTCCCACACACGGACCTGCCACGACACGCGCTGCCGCGAGCCGAGGCCGCGTCCGGCGTAGGCGGCCGAGACCGCGCTTCCGGCGACCTTGCCGGAGTCCCACAGGTCGGGGCGGTGCAGGCGGGCGTCGTCGCTCGCCGCGCGGACCTGGTACGCGGTCTGCGCCGCGCCGCGCGGCCCGGCGGCGAACCGCCAGCTCAGCGTCGGGTTCGTCGCGTCGATCCCCAGCGGGGACCGCAGGTGCACGGCCTGCAGGCCGGTGGGCGTCAGCGTCCTGGCCCGGGCGGGCGCCGCCGGCGCGGCGCTCGCCGCGGACGGCAGCACGCCGGTGGCGGTCACGGCCGCGGCCGCGACGCCGCCCGCCTGCACGAATCGTCTCCTGCTCAGCTCATTCGTCATCGAAAGGCCCTTCAGGCGTGCGTGGAGTGGAAGATGAGGCGGCCGGACCCGGCCTGGAAGACCGCGTAGCCGCCCTGCATGCCGACGAAGCGGGCGCCGCCCGGCCCGGACACGCGGACGTCGCTCGCCGACCGCGCCGGGACGCGGATCTCGGCCGTGACGTTGACCGGGACGTTCACCGAGAGCGAGACGCCGTTCCCCTGCCGCTTCCACTGGACGCCGACGTCACCGCGCTGGAGCGGGATCGTGCCCGTCGCGCCGCTCAGGCCGGAAAGCGGCGGCTGGATCCGCACCGACGCGGACGCCGGGGCGGTCACGGTGACGCCGAGCAGCGACCGCTGCACGTCGACCAGGGACGTCGAGCCCCACGGGTGCGAGAAGCTCTGCCCGGTCTCCGGCGCGTCCCACGACTCCCAGGTGAACGTGCCGCCGCGCGCGAGGATGTTGCCCCAACCGGGTCCCTTGGTGTCGGTCAGGCGGGTGACGACGTCGCCCGTGCGGCCGGTGTCGTCGAGGGCCTGGAGCAGCCGGTGCGCGGTCATCGGCCCCATCTGCATGCCGAGCTCGGCGATGTAGGAGCCGATCGCCTCGCGGGACTCGGCGGGCGCGACCCCGTACGCGACCGCGTAGGCGTTGGCGATCTGCGAGGCATGCGTGCTCTGCGTGCCGTCGCTCTTCAGGCCGTCGATGTAGATGCCGTCGGCGCGGCGGAGCTTGGCGTTGATCGTGCCGGTGAGAGTGCCGGCCTCCTTGCGCAGCGCGGCGGCCTCGTCGGACTTGCCGAGCGCGTCGGCGGCGCGGGCGGTGGCGTTCAGGACGTCGACGCCGAGCACGTTGATGACCGTGCGGGCG
Organism: Actinomadura sp. NPDC048394; assembly: GCF_040651755.1. Taxonomy (NCBI): domain Bacteria; kingdom Bacillati; phylum Actinomycetota; class Actinomycetes; order Streptosporangiales; family Thermomonosporaceae; genus Actinomadura; species Actinomadura sp. NPDC048394. Next base: position 105,105 of record NZ_JBEZJL010000011.1, read on the forward strand.
GCGGTGTCCATGTCGTGGCCGTAGCGCATCGTCGCGGGCCAGTCGATGATGCCGTACTTGTACTGGCCGGAGCCGCCTTCGAGGTTGGTGACCAGGCCCGTCCCCGAGTCGATGTAGCGGCGGACGTAACCGGCGACCGCGTTCATCACCGGGTACGCCTGCGCGAGCGTGGTCGCGTCGCCGGACTGCTCGTAGTAGTCCCACACCCAGCCCGGGAACATCTCGGTGTAGTCCGGGATGTCGCGCTTGCCGTCGCCGTTCGGGTAGACGGAGTTGAGCCGCCCGTCCGGCCAGTACCGGGCCTGCGAGGCGATGAACTCGCGGATCGCCTGCCGGGTGAGGCGCCGCTCCCCGAACGCGCCCATCGCGGCGGTCGAGGTGTCGACGGCGTCGCCGAGGAACTGGCCCTTCTCGCGGGTCGGGGTGTCGAGGAACTGCGACTGCGACCCGTACAGCGCCGACCGCGCCATCATGTCGTAGGCCGCGTTCACCCCCTGGTCGGACGTCCGGACGGTCGCGGTGCGGTCGACGGAGTTGTGCTGCACGACGGCGGAGATGTCGTCCGGGTCCACTCCCGAGTCGGGGCCGATCTCGAAGTAGCGGAAGCCCTCGTAGGTGAAGGCGCGGAAGGTCTGGTCGCCGTCGCGCTGGGTGTAGCCGTAGGTGAGGTCGGTGTCCTGGTTGTCGTCCTTGGAGCGCGACACCGTGCCGTCGTCGGCGAGCAGGTACCCGGCGTGCATGTCGACGTGCCGACCGGCGGTCCCGTCGCGGAACCGGACGACCGGCACCGCCGGGATCACCTTGCCGAAGTCGGCTACGAGCGCGCCCGACGCCAGCTTCGTCACCTTCACCGGGTGGACGGTCTGGTACGCCAGCGACGTCTCCTGCCCGTGGACGTGCTTGAACGTCGCGGTCGGGTGCGCGCCGGCGACCTGCGGCGCCGCCCAGGACGACGCGTCGAAGCCGGGCTTGTCCCAGCCGAGCGGCTCGGCGCTGCCGTCGATGTCCTCGACCCAGTCGCCGCCGTCGCCGTTGCGGCGCGGCGCCGTCTTCCAGGGGCCGCGCGCCACCTTCCAGGTGCCGTCGCTGACGACGACCTGCCGGGTGCCGTCGGCGTGGTCGATGACGAGCCGGACCAGCAGCCCCGGCTCGCCCTTCGGCCGCCCCTGCCCGGACCCGTACCAGTGGTAGACCGCGCCGAGCGTCGCGTCGGCGCCCGCCTTGAGCTGCGAGGTGATGTCGACGGTCTTGTAGAACAGGTCGTCGGCGTACTCGAACGCCGGTCCCCGGTCGACGGTCGCGCCGTTGAGGCGCAGGTCGTACTGCTGGTCGGCGGAGATGTGGACGCGGGCCCGCACGACCGGCGACGTCCCGACGGTGAAGTCCTTGCGGGCCAGCGTGTAGTCGTCGGACTCGGCGGTGGTGCGGCGGATCCAGGACGCGCCCCACTGGCCGTCGCTCAGCCCGGTGTCGAACGACGCGGGCCGCGACCACGGCGACGCCTTCCCGGTGCGGTCCCAGGTGCGGACCTTCCAGGTGTAGGTAGTCTCGGACGCCAGCGCCGGCCCGCCGTACGGGACGTACTCCTGGCTCGCCGACGCCACCCGGCCGCTGTCCCACACGGTCTTGCCGGACGCGTCGCGCACGGCGATCTGGTAGGCGGACTGGACCTCGCCGGGGTCGACGTCGCGGGGCCGCCACCCGAACTGCGGCGCGCCCTCCACGCTGAGCGGCCGGGCCTGGTCGCCGACGGTGAGGCCGGCCGGGGACTGCGGGGCGTGGCCGGCCTTCAACGCGGCCTGCGCTGTGCCGGGCAGCGCCACGACGGCGGCGGACACTCCGGCGGCGGCGACGAGCAGAACCTTGGAACGGATCATGAGGAAGAACCTCCAGTGGGGGGATGCGGCCCTACGGCCGGACGGAGAAGCCGCTCATCTGCACGTTGGCGTTGGTGGAGTCCCAGCTCCGGCTGACCTCGATGCGCACGTACCGGGCGCTGACCTTGTCGAACGTCGTCGTCCCGCCCTCCTTGGGCGTGTCGGTGGCGGTGGCGACGGTGCGCCACGTCCGGCCGTCCTGGGAGACCTGGACGGCATAGTCGCGCGCCCCGTAGTTGGAGCGGCCGCCCACGACGACGGAGCCGAACTCGACGGGGGCGCCGAAGTCGAGCCCGAAGTGCACCGGGTCCTGCGCGGTCGGTCCCTGGCCGGCGGCGCGGCCCCACGAGACCCAGAACGTGCTCGCCGAACCGTCGACGGCGAGCTTCGCCGGGTAGCGGTCCTGGCCCGCGTCCGCGACGACCCGCGGGAACGGCGCGCCGCCCGGGTTGAGCGCGAGGTCGCCGGAGTGCCGGAGCGTCACCGCGGTCTCGGCGGACGGTCCGGCGTCGCTGCGCGCGGTCACCTTCAGCGTGCTCGTTCCGGACGAGACGCCCTTGTCGCGCACGTCGACGGGCACCGTCACCGAGCCGCCTGCGGGGACCGTGACCTTGCCCTGCTGCGGTGTCGCGGTGATCCCGTCGGCCGCCGATGCCGCGACGGTCACGTTCGCCGCGCGGGCGGAGGCGTTGGTGACCAGCACGGTCGCGCGGTTGTAGCCGCCGTCCGCCAGCGGCAGTTCGGGTTCGAGGGCCTCGGCGGTCAGCACCGGCCGGTCGCCGCCGGTCGGGGTGAGGGTGAGCGGGCCGAACAGCCCGTAGTCCATCGGCGCCCGCGAGGACGCGCCGGTGCCGGGCGAGACCCGGACCGCGTTGAGCAGCGTCGAGGCGACCCGCACGGTGATCGTGTTGTCGCCGGGCCGCAGGTACGGGCCGACCTGGACGTGCCGGAGGTCGGACTGGTCGAGCGGCGGCAGGTCGTGCCCGTTGACGTTCACGCGGACGGTGTCGACGGGCGTGCCGAGGTCGAGCTCCGCGGCGTCGATGCCCTTCCAGCCGCCGTCGAGGGTGACGTGGGCGGTGTAGGTGCCGACGCCCGACACGTCCTTGAGGTCCACGGGGTAGCCGTTGGCCGCGGTGATCGCGGACCAGGCGGGTAGCGCGCCGTTCTCCCCCGCCTTCACCGTGACGGGGCCGAGGGTCTTGTGCGCGGTGTCGCCGGGCTTCCCGGACGGTCCGGGACCCCAGGAGTCCACCGACAGCGACCATTCGTTCAGCTTCACCGGCTGCGGGACGGCCGCCGTCCCCTGCCCGCCCGGCCGGCCGGGCTTGCCCTGGCCGGGGAAGGTGGCGTCGTGCCGCGGCGTGACCGCGATGACCGTGGCGTCGTTCCCGGCGAGCCGGACGGGAACGGTGACCGTGCCGTGCCCGGACGTGTAGTCCGTGATCGGGGTGATCTTGCCGGTCCAGGTGTCGAGCTTGTAGGGGACGCCGTCGCCGGTCAGGGTGACCGTCTGCGCGGTCGTGGTGTTGGTCTGGTTGTACAGGTAGTAGTAGTCGGTCGAGCCGGCCTGGCGGCGCACGTCGAGGATCGCGCCGGAGCCGTCGTGCGGCGTCGCGGCCGGGGTGACGCGCAGGCGGCGCAGCGCGTCCGGCGCGTCCGCCTCACTCGCCGCCCGGACCACGGTGCGCTGCTTGAGCAGCTGCGAGACCACCGACGTGAGCCGCACGTCCTGGCGGCCCGCGTCGCCGTCACCGGGCACCGTGCTCGGCGCGTCCCCGACGATCACGACGGGAAGGCCCTGCCGCGCCAGGTTCAGCAGCTTCTCGGCGGCGGCCAGCGGCATCGTCTTCTGGTCCTTCAGCAGCACCGCGTGGTAGGCGGAGCCGTCGCCGAACAGGGCGCCGTGGGAGTAGGAGGCGTCCTTGCGCTGGAGCTGCGCCGGGCTGAGGTACTCGTAGGTGTATCCGGCGGACGCCAGCTCCGAGGAGCTCTGGATCAGCTTGTTCGAGCCGGACCCGGTGGTGCCGGTCCCGTTCATGCCGAAGTCCTGCCAGTACACGGCGAGGTCGAAGCGGGGCTTGCCCTGCCGCAGCACGAGCTGCATCCGGGCCAGGTTGTCGTTGATCGCCCGGTAGTCGGCCCAGTTCGGGCCGCCCTTGTCGCCCCACGCCTCCGAGTAGGAGGTGTTGCCGCCGTAGGTCATGCCGGGCCACACCGACTGCGGTCCGGCACCTGCCGGTCCCCTGCTCAGGTAGGGGAAGCCGTGCCAGACGACCTGGTTCACGCCGCCCGCGAAGCCGCGGTAGACGGCCTGGAGGTTGGAGGCGTCCGAGCCGGCGCCCGCCGTCGAGCCCCACACCGTTCCGGAGAACGCGCAGCATTCGTCCGACACCACCGGCTGCCCGGACAGGTGCGCGCCCGTGGCGACCACGCGGTAGTCCTGCACGTTGCTGTAGGCGCCGACCGACTGCCCGAACGCCAGCGACTCGCCCTCGGGCACGTCGATGTGCGACGCGGCCTCGGACACGTCCACCGGGATGCCGTACGGCTGGATGCGGGTCTTGATGTGGTGCTTGTGCGCCCACGCGCGCAGCACGTCGAGGCGGTTGCGGATGTAGAGGTCGCTGAGCGTCTGCCGGTAGTCGGTGCGGACGCGGGCGCCGACGCCGTCGCCGAAGTCGAAGAACGGCTTGTCGGTGATGCCCTGGTCGCCGGCGCCCGCGAGGGCGGGCAGCACGTCGACGGGCGAGTAGCCGCGCAGCTTCGTCCACTGGTCGACGAGCTGCGACGTCCACTTCTGCGTGGTGCCGAGTTCGAGGGAGTCCTCGAACAAGTCGGTCTCGCCGATCCGGGCGAGGAGCTTGCGCACGTCGGAGGTGAGGATGTTCTTGTCGTAGAAGTCGGTGGTCGCCTTCGCGCCGGCCTCGCTGAACGGGTCGAGCGCGTAGTTGGTGCCGGTCGCGGTGTAGCCGGACAGGGACTGCCCGCTGGGCGTCTGGTAGAAGGCGATCAGTGCGTAGGTGCTCGTGTCGTCGCCGGGGAAGTCGACCGCGACGTTGCCCTGTGCGTCCACCTTCGACGTCACGTCGGTGACGCTCGAACGCTCCAGCATCCGCGGCGCGCTGGACGAGGCGCCGCACCCGGCGTCGGAGCACTTGGCGACGAGCGCGGCGACGAGCGTCTTCTTCGCACCGGCGGGCGGCGCGACGTTGAAGTTCGTCGGCAGCCCACCGGACCGGCTCGTGCCGCCCTTGTGGAACTCGTAGGAGAAGACGATCTGCTGCTGGGCGCTCGGGTCGTTGACGTCGTCGACCGTGGGGACGGTCGCGGGCCAGCGCGGGCCGATGGTCAGGTCCAGGCCGAGGCCCTTGTCCCTCGCCGCGGCCAGAATCGTCCGGGTCTTCTCCGCCCAGAGCGGGGTGCCCCAGCCGTAGGTCTTCAGGAACTCGGGGGTGTTGTTGCCGGTGCCCTCGACGTTGAAGGGGGCGACCTCGGCGCCGCCGCCGCCCGCCTTCTTGATCTGGTCGAGCTCGGCGGCCAGCTCCTTGTCGTCGGTATAGGCGAGCGGCTGCCACCAGCGGTACTTGGGCCGGACGGACGCGGGCGGGTCGGCGAAGGTGCCGCGGGTCAGGGCCGGCACGGTCGGCCCGAACGACTCCGCGCCGTCCGCCGCCTCGACGACCGCGAGACCGGACACGGCGAGCAGCGCCGCCACCGGCACGGCGACGAGCCGCGTCGAGGCCCGGCGGGCGCCGCCCGCAGGCCGAACTTTGGAGCGGGTCATGAGGTGTACGCCTCCAGTTCGATGACGCGGCTGTAGTTGTGGTCGTTGGAGTCGTGGACGAGCAGCCGCAGCGCGGACGCCGACACGGGCGCGAAGGTCTTCTCGACGGTCCCGGCGGTGTTGCCGGTGACGGTCGCGACCGTCGTCCACTCGCCGTCCACCTGCGCCTGGACATCGAAGTCGCGCAGACCGGACTTGGACGCGGGGCTGCTCGCGCTGTCGAGCGTGTAGACCTTGACCCGGCCGATCCTCTGCGGGTCCTTCCAGGTCGCGGTGAGGGTGTCGGGGAAGGACTTGGACGTGTCGTCGTTCCAGCCGCCGACGCCGTTCAGCCAGACGCCGGAGTCGGTGCCGCCGTCGTTGGCCCACGCGGGCGACGACCCGCTGTGCGTGCTGGACGCCGACATGGTCGCCGAGCGGACCAGGTCGCCGGTGATCAGGAGCGGTGCGGTCGAGGTCTCGTCGTCGGCCGTGACGGTGACGGTGCCCTTCGTCCCGTCCGCGCCCGAGCCCTTCACCTCGACGGGGATCTCGGTGGAGCCGCCCGCCGGGACCGTCACCCGGGCGGGGGCGGACGCGCTGAACCCGGCCGACGCGGTCGCCTTCACCGGGACGGTGACGGAGCGGCGCTCCAGGTTCGTCACGCGGAACCGCGCGCCGGTGGCCGCGCCGCCCGTCACCGGGATGTTCACGCCGAACGGCGGCTCGACGGCGAGCTGCGTCCGGTCCTGCTGGACGGCGCCGGGCGTGCGGACGGAGAACGTCCACGAGCCCGACCCGACCTCGTACACGGCGTGCCCGTTCTCGACGCCGAGCGAGCGCGCGCCCGCCGGGGCCTGCGCGCCGGACGCGCCGAGCAGCGGGACCTCGACGCGGGCGGGCGCGCCGGGCGGGACCGTCACGTCGAGCCGCAGGTCGTGCCCGGACCGGCGCCACGCGCTGGACACCGTGCCGCGCGGGGTGTCGTAGGACGACGAGGCGCGGGTGAGGTCGCCGACGACGGCGGGCCGGATCACCAGCTTGTCGTAGGCGATGGAGTCGTCGGCCTGCCGGATGCCGGCGAGCCCGGCGCCGAACCACTCGTCGATCGCGCCGAGCATGAAGTGGTTCTGCGAGCCGTAGCCGGTCGGGCCGTCCCAGTACTCGGTGAGCGCGGTCGCGCCGTGCACCACCTGGTAGCCGTAGCTGGGGTTCGTGACCTGCTGCGCGACGGCGAGGATGACGTCGTCGCGGCCCGCCGCCGACAGCGTCCGGAACACCGACGGCAGCGCGATCTCCCCGACCGTCAGGTGGTAGCCGTTGTCCTTGATCGTCGACACGAGGTGGTCGAGGACGGCCTGCTTCTGGTCGGCGGGGACGATGCCGAGGTCGAGGGCGAACGCGTCGCCGGCCTGGCTGCCCGACCCGTAGGTGTGCTCGGTCGTGTCGAGGTACTTGGCGTTGAACGCGCCGGCGATGTCACCGGCCAGCTTGGTGTACTTCGCGGCGTCGTCGTCCTTGCCGAGCAGCTTGGCGATCTTCGCGAGCGCGGTGGCGCTGCGCTGGTAGCCGTAGGTGGCGGCGACGCCGGTCGGGGTGGTCTTGTCGACGGCGGCCCAGTCGCCGAGGCCGTAGTCGAGCAGGTTCCCCTTCGCCTTGGACGTCAGGTAGTCCAGGTAGCGCTGCATGTTCGGGTAGAAGTCGCGCAGCGGCTTGGCGTCGCCGTACGTCACGTAGTGCTGCCAGGCGGACAGGATGATCGCGCTGCCCCAGTTGGGGTCGTCCCAGACGCCGCCGGAGAACGTCACGTACGCGGGCGCGATGTCGGGGACGAGGCCGGTGGAGGTCTGCGCCTCGGCCATGTTGCGCAGCAGCGCCGGGTAGTAGGCGGCGACGTCGTACTCGCGGGTGATCGAGCCCTGGACGAGCTGGTCCTCCTCCAGCCAGCCGAGCTTCTCCCGGTCGGGGCAGTCGGTGAGGATCGACATCATGTTGCCCTGGACGGCCCGGTCGATGATCGTGTGAATGCCGTTCAGCAGCAGGTCGGAGCTGTCGAACGCGCCGGCGGAGGCGTTCCCGGCGCGCAGGATCGTCGCCGCGACCATGTCGCTGGACGGCGCGGCGTCCAGGCCGCTGATCTGGATGTAGCGGAAGCCGTGGTAGACGAACCGGGGGTGCCAGGTCTCGGTGCCGGTGCCGGAGAGGGTGTAGGTGTCCATGACGGGCGGGTTCTGCGCGCCTCCCGCGATCATGGTGCCCTGCTCGACGAGGCCGTCCGCGCCGAGCCGCTCGCCCGGCTTGATGGTCAGCTTCTCGCCGCGCTTCCCGCGCACGCTCAGCTCGGGCCAGCCGACGATGTTCTCGCCGAGGTCGAAGACGTAGGTGTCCTTCTCCGGATGCGTGACCTTGACGGTCTTGCGGGTGCCGACGGGGACGATCGCCGGGGACATCCGCGCGGTCAGCGCGATGCCGGGGTCGGGCGCCTCCGCGGCCGGCTTCCACGACGCCAGGTCCGCGGACGGCCCGTCCCAGCCCTCCTGCGCGAGGCGGGCGTCCTCGTCCTCGCCGCCGTACCACTGGCTGAACGTGGTCGGCCCGAGGTCGGTGCGCCAGGACGAATCGGTCGCGACGCGCGCCGTCGTGCCGTCCTTGAGCGTGACCTCCAGCTGCGCGAGCAGCTTCGGCGCCCCCTGCGCGCCGACGTACTTGGTGTAGCGGTCGTTGGTGGCGGCGACGTTGTAGGTGCCGTTGCCGAGCCGGACGCCGATCGCGTTGCCGCCGCGCCGCAGCAGCTTCGTCACGTCGTACGCCGCGTACTCGACGCGCTTCTTGTAGTCGGTGTTCGGCGGTTCGAGGACGGCGCCGCTGACCGGCTTCCCGTTGATCGTCGCGTCGTAGATGCCGAGCGCGGTGATGTACAGCCGCGCCGACCGGACGGTGTTCTTCAGCGAGAACTGCCGCGCCAGCAGCGGCAGCGCCGGCATCGACGTCTGGTAGGCGGGCGGCGGGACCTGGTCGGTGACGGTCTTGACGACCGTGAACGGGCCGTCCGCCGCGTCCGAGGTCTGCACGGTGTAGTCGACCGGGAAGTTCGGGGTCTTCCCGTCGCTCGTCATCACGTCCGTGCGCGGATACAGCTTCACCGACGCGACGTCCTTGGCGGCGCCGAGGTCGAGCTGCAGCCAGATGTGGTGGCCGGGGTCCTGCGAGCCGTAGGCGTTGCTGGTGTAGCCGAACGGCGCCTTCTGCGTGGTGAGCGACCCGTCGGTGAGGAACTCCGGCATCCACTTGTCGGGGTACTCGCGGACCTCCGACGCGGTGACGGCCGCGCCCTTCGCCACGTTCGTCCCGGACGGGTCGAGCGCCTCGATCTCGGCGAGCTGCAGCCGGGACAGCAGCGACCCGCCCTCGGTGATCGGCAGGCCCAGCCTGGACACGTCGACCCGCAGGTAGCGGGCCTTCGTCCCGGCGGGCAGGCCGACGGTGACGGGGCTCGGCGCCCGGTTCAGCCACCGGTCGTCGGTGATCCATTTCGCGGACCAGTCGTCCGTGCCGAGCAGGCCCATCTCGAACCGGGCCGGGCGGCTCCAGGCGGACGCCCGCCCGGAGCCGTCCCAGACCCGGACCCGCCACCACACCTGGCGGCGGGAGGTGAGCGCCGTGCCCCGGTAGACGGCGTTCGCGGTGCCGGACGAGACCTTCCCGGAGTCCCACAGGTCGGCGCGGCCGAGGCCGTCCCGGGAGGTGGCGGCCTCGACCTGGTAGGCGGCCTGCGCCGCGCCGTGGCCGGGCGCGGTGAGCCGCCAGCTCAGCGTCGGCGCCGTGTCGTCGATGCCGAGCGGGTCGTCGAGCGCGTCGGTGCGCAGCCCGAAGGCGCGCAGGCCCGCCGCGTCGGCGCGCGCCGGAACCGTGAAGGCGGTCCCGATCAGCAGCGGGAGGAACGCCGCGGGCAGCGCGGCGCGGGTCAGGGTGATGCGCATTCAGGCTCCCCGGACGGTGGTGAGGAACTTCAGGTCGCGGCCGGGCTCGGCTGTGAAGGTCGCGCCGCCGTCATGGCTGACGGAGGACGCGCCGCCCCGGTACGGGTCGTGGTCGTTGTAGGCGACGCCGTAGCAGCCCGTGGTGGTGGAGGAGGAGATCCGGACGGTGTAGTGCGCCCCGCGCCGGACCCGGATGCCCGGGTGGACGGTCACGTTCCGCGCCGACCAGCCGATCTCCTCCGCCGGGACGGAGCCGGACCACAGCGTCCGGGTCCCGTCGGTGACCTCGACGGTCAGCGGCTCGGACGGCGGCGTCCGCTCCACGCGGCCCTGCTCGGTGCCGTCCTTGAACGCGGTGACGGCGAGGGAGGCGAGGCGACCGCCGCGTCCCGCGGTGAACGACTGCTCGCGCCGGACGTCCCCGGCGACGTCGCAGCCGGTGCGGAAGCCCGTGACGCCGCTGCTCTGGTCGAGGCCGGGGACCGCCGCCTGCCGTCCCGGGTGCCCGGGGTCGAGGCGGACCGTGGAGTTGCCGCACTGCACCGGGTCGATCGAACCGTCGGCGCCGAACGTGAGCGGCTGCCAGTGGTAGTTGGCGAGCGCCTCGTTGGTGTGGCCGTCCCACAGGTCGCTGAAGTACATGTAGATCGGCGCGCCGTGCCGCTGGCGGAGCGTCGCGACCTGGGCGGGCTGCCCGCCGCAGGAGTTCGCGGTGATGCTCGTCCCCGCGGTCGGGACCACCCATTTGGACAGGTCGCCGGAGAAGTCGTCGGCGAGCAGTTCCTGACCCGACGCCGAGGTCACACGCACGTTGTCGAACCTCGCCGACTCCAGGTTCGCGCCGTTCCACTCGCGGAACCCGACCTTGCCGACCGGGTACGTGGCGTCGGTGTAAGTGTCGACCTGCACGCCGTCGATCGACGTCGTGAGCGTGGAGCCGGACGCGGTGACCGACACGTGGTGCCACTCCCCCGCCACGATCGGCTTGGAGAGCTGCACGACGTGGCTCGCGGTGGTGGCGCCGGCGCGGCGCAGCACGCTCAGCTTCCCGTTGGCCGTGCCCGATCCGGTCAGCAGGAACAGGTAGCCGTGGTCGTCCTGGTTCATCCGGACGGAGAACCCGGCCTGCGCCGACGTCCCGGACGTGGTCGGCAGCGGCGCGACGTCGAAGGAGTAGGTGTAGTCGGACCAGTCCTCGCCCTGCTGCGACAGCCCGTACAGGCCGCCGTGGACGGTGAGCGCGCCGTCCTCGACCGTCCACGCGTCGCGGCCCTTCCAGGGCCCGAGCGGGCTCGTCGCGGTGAGGTAGGACGTGCCGGTGCCGGTGCAGTAGCCGCAGTTCGGGTCCGACATCGTCAGGTAGTAGGTGCCGTTCCACTTGAAGATCGACGGAGCCTCGACGCGGGTCACGCCGGTCACGTCGTACGGGCCCGCGGCGCGCAGGTAGTCGGGGGTCAGCTCGATGACGGCGATGTGCCATCCGGCGTTGCTGCAGGTGAGGTAGCCCTTGCCGTCGTCGTCGACGAAGACGTCGAGGTCGGCGGTGCAGTGCGTCCCGGCGGGCAGGTCGGGGACGGGCCGCTCGGTGAACGGACCGGTCGGCCGGTCAGCGGTGTAGACGCGGAACTTGTCCGCGGCCTCCTGGTCGTTCACCCACATCACGTACTTGCGGGTCGCCTTGTCGTAGACGGTGTGCGGCCGGAAGCAGAACTTGCAGGAGCGGGCGTCCACGACGTGGCCGCGGTCGGTCCAGTGGACGAGGTCGGGCGAGGAGTACACCTTGAAGCCGCAGAACGTGCTGTTGACCGTCCACTGGTAGCCGCAGTCGTAGCTCGTCCCGTACAGGTAGTAGGTGCCGCCGAACCGCTGGATCGCGCCGTCGTGGGCGTCGACCGCGTTCCCGCCGGTGTCGAACCGGACGGTCTGCTCGCCGTCCGGCCCGTAGTTGGTGATGGGCGCGACGGTCGCCGCCCGCGCGGGCAGGGCGGACAGCGCGCCGAGCAGCAGCGCGAAGACCGCGGCCAGCGCGAGGCCGCGGCCTCGCCTCGACCGGGGTGGGGGGATGGTGCGCATGGACGTGGCGTCCTCTCGGAGGCTGCGCGGTGGGGTGGGGGGAAGGCGCGTCGTCCGTTTCCGGGCATGCCGAACAGAACCCGTGGCCGTGCGGGCGGGGTTGCACGGTCACGGGCCCGCGCTCGTCATCGCCTAGGGACGGATCCCCCGATCGCGCCTAGAGAGAGTTCGAGTCCGTCAGGGTCGGTCGTGCGGCGGGTGCCGCCGGGGTCAGGGGTTCACGGTGACCAGTTCGATCTCCAGGAGGTCGGCGAGGGCCTTCAGGTCGGCGATCCGGTGGCCGGTGCCGAGGGCCCAGTGGTGGGAGATGCCGGTGGCGCTCCACGCGTCGACCCATTCGCCGGGGTCGCAGCCGAAGTCGACGCGGGAGGTGGTGTTGCCGATCTGCAGCAGCGGGCCGTCCACGGTCTCGCCCTCGGACGCGACGAACGCGAACCGGCCGTCGCGGCGCTGGATGACGCCGAACGCGGTGACCGGGCCGTGCTTGACGTCGAACTCCACGGACACGCCGTAGCCGCGCTTGCCGTGGTAGACGCCGAGGCCGCGCAGCAGCGGGCGGCGGGCGCTGATCGCCAGGTGCGCGGGCCCGTCGTGGCCCATCTCGACGTGCCCGCGGTGGAAGTCGAGCGCCTGCAGCTCGGTGAACGAGCCGCCCGCGCCGAGCCGGTCGGCGATCAGCATGGCGAGCGAGGTGCGCAGCTCGTACTCGCCGGCCGCCGGGATCCCGCGGGCGGTGAGCAGCGACGCGCCGAGGATCATCCCGGCGCCGAGCCGCTCGTGGATCTCGCCGTCCAGGCCCCGGTGGTAGTAGGCGAGGCTGTCCAGCTCGAAGTCCTCGACGAGCCGGTCCAGGCCGGCCGACACCCGGGCGGCCCAGGTGAGGTCGTCGTCGTTGACGGAGGCGTCCAGCTCGAAGATCTTCTCCGCCTCCGCCTTCTTCGCGGCGGTCTCGGCGTCGGTGACCTTCTCCACCCGGACGCGCAGGTCGTCGAACTCCAGCACCTCGACGTGCCCGCCGAAGTTCGCGCTGACCAGCGTCAGGTCGGTGGAGACGTCCAGCATGCCGGGGTACAGGTGGCCCATGAGCCCGTGCCGCCCCCTGCGAAGGGCGGCACGGACCCCGGCGGCCCTGACCCAGCGGCCGATCTTCGCCCAGGCCCGCTCGTCCTCCAGGTATCCGGAGACCGAGCGGAACGGGACGCCGCACCGCGCGAACGCGTTCGCCATCTCCGGCAGCGGGCAGGCGCCGCAGTAGGCGAGCCACTGCCCGGTGTCGAAGGTCGCGTGGTCCATCGACTCGGTCGGCTGCAGGTTGATCAGCAGCACCGGGGCGTCGGCCCGCTGCGCGACGGGGACCAGCATCGTCGCGGTCATGTAGGTGGTGAGGAACCCGACGATGATGTCGCAGCCCGCCGCGCGCAGCTTCTCGGCCGCCGCCGCGCCCTCCTGCGCGTCGGAGATGAACCCGACGTCGACCACCTCGGCGCCGAGCCCGCGCATCCGCTCCGACACCCGCTCCGCCGACCGCTTCAGCTGCGGCAGCAGGTCGGGGAACTGCGGCCAGTACGCGCCGAGCCCGCCGGCCACGAGTCCCACTTTCACGGGCGGCGGCGCCCCGGTGTTGCCTGCCATGCCTGTTCCTTCCTGTTACCTGGCCGTCAGGGTGTGGCGGCCGGACGGCGCGCCGTCCACGTACACGTACTTCCCATCGCCGGTCACGCCTCGCGCGGTGGCCTTGCCGTGCGCCCAGACCGTCCGGCCGTCCAGGGTGACGCGGGACGTCGACGGGGTGACCGGGACGGCGAGGCGGCCGGACGTGCCGCGCGGCGCGGTGACGTCCAGCCGGAACGTGCGCCCGGTCGTCCGCCACGACGCGGCGATGGCGCCGTGCGGGGTCGGGACGGTGCCCTCGGCCCACTTCAGCCCGCCGGTGAACGGGACGACCGCCCACGACGAGTAGCCGGGGCCGGTCGGCTGGACGCCGAGGACGCGGGTGGTGAGCGTGACGGTCGGGCCGCTCGCCCAGCCATGCGCGAGGCTGGAGAACTGCTTGAGGTTCGGGGTGCCGTCCGGCTGCATGTGCTCCCAGAACGTCGAGCCGGGGTCCTGCCGGAGCTGGTGGCCCCAGAACGTCCGGATCAGGTCGAGGCCGGACGCGTCGCCGGTGTCCAGGCGCGCGTCGGACTCGAACGAGCTGGGCAGCGGCGCGTAGAACGGCGGCAGGCTCGCGTTCGGCGTGGACTGCGAGACGGTCAGCGACCCGTACTGCGACCAGTTGTTCTTGCGCAGGTAGGCGAGGGCGCGGGTGGCGCGGTCGCCGTCGGCGATGCCGGCGAGCACGGCGGTGGCGTTGGCGTCCTGCGGGTAGGCGCCGGGGATCTCCCGCGACAGCCGGTAGGCGCCCGCGGTCTCGTCCCACAGCTGGTCGTTGATCGCCTTCTTGACGGTCGCGGACCGGTCTCCGTAGGTCGCGGCGGCGGACGCATCGCCGCGCGCCTTCGCCATCGCTGCCATCTGCGTGAGGTTGCGCGCGTAGAGGGCGTTGACGTAGGTCTCGTGGCCGCAGTCGGAGTAGCCGTAGTGGCCGCAGGAGCCGACGGCGCCGAACGCGATGAGCCCCTTGTCGTCCTGGGCGCGGACCGACTCCAGCCAGGCCGTCGCCTTGGTGAGCTGCGGCCACCACTTGTCGAGGTAGCCGCGGTCGCCGGTGTAGAGCCAGTGCTCGTACATGTTGTTGACGAACCAGGTGACGTACTCGCCGTAGGTGCGCAGCTCGTCGGCGTTGTGCTGGCCGACCTGGCTCTCGGCGGGCATGAACCCGTCGGGGAGCTGCTGGGCGGCCAGCGACGACAGCGAGTTGTCGACCGCCTCCAGGTCGTTGGTCGACAGGTAGGTGACCGGGGCCTGCACCGCGAGGTCGCCCTGCCAGACGATCCGGTCGCGCTTGCCGCCGTCGTAGATGACGGACTTGTTCGGGTCGGCGTGCGGGACCTGCGCGTCCGCGTGGTCGCCCTCGCCCGAGGCGTACGGCCAGCTCTTCGCGGTGTTGGACGCGCCCGTGTTCACCTGCACGGTGTAGGCGCCCGCGTACCAGATCTTGTTCAGCTCGTTGTCGCTGGACAGGAAGTGGCCCTGGTAGCCGTCCAGGTCGGGCTGGTTCGGGGCCGCGGTGAAGTCGACGGACACGCCGTCGATGTCGACGGTTCCGGGGCCGTCCAGGAACAGCGTGGCGTAGCGGAACCCGCCGCGCAGCACGCCGTCGCGGATCGTCGCAGGCGGCTTCACCCCGTCGAGCGGCAGGGCGTGGCTGTCGGTGTCCTGCGTGTAGGGCTGGCCTGGGAAGCCGTTCCAGATGTTCGCGGTGTCGCAGCCCGGCGCGATCTTGCCTTCGCCGTCGTTGGCGTCCGGGGTCAGCGCGGCGTACTCGATCGACTCGGAGAAGCAGGCGCGCAGCTTCGGCGGCGTGGACGACGCGCCCTTCACCCGGACCTTCAGGTGCCCGGCGACCTCCTTGCCGAAGTCGACGACCAGCAGCGGGGAGCCGGTGCGGTCGGCGGCGCCGGTGAGCCGGACCGAGCCGCCGCCGTCGCGCAGCGCCGCGTCCGGCGACCCGTCGATCCGGCCCTGCCGCGGGTCGGCCTTGTAGATCTTGACAGGACGGACGGTGCGGCTCGACGGCGACAGCACGTACGGGCGCCACTGGCCGTGCTGCGGGGTGTAGGAGGCGTCCTGCCACGGGCCGCGCGGGGACGCCGTCGCGGGCAGGGCGAGGGCGGCCGTGCCCGACACCGTCAGGGCGGCGGCGATCGCGGCGCGGGCGAGGGAGCGGCGTGCGGTGGTGGGGGGAACCATCATCACTCCAGGTCAGCGGGAGGCGGTCAGGACGGACGAGCCGGTCAGCCCCGGCACCTGGACGAGGCCGTCGCGGACGGTGACGCCCGGTTTCACGGCCGTGCCGTTGCGCCAGACGACCGAGCCGTTCACGCGGACCTCGGACGCGCCGGACGCGGGCACCCCCGCCGTGGCGGTCGTGCCGCCCGGCGCGGCGACGCGCAGCGTGAAGGTCGTGCCGCGCTGCTTCCAGGCGGCGGTGATGTCGCCGCGCGGCGTCGGCACCTTGCCCTCCGCCCAGCTCAGGCCCTTCACCGGGTGCGGGAGGACGGTGAACGTCGAGAACCCGCCGGACGCCGGCGTGACACCGAGGACCTGGTTGGTGAGGAACGACGTCGGCGAGGCGGCCCAGCCGTGCGAGAGGCTGGTGTAGGAGCCGAGTTGCGGCGCGCCGGCGGTGCTGACGTTCTCCCACAGGGTGCCGGGCGTGTCCTTGCCGAGCATCGGGTACCAGGTGCGGCCGAGCACGGACATCGCGCCCGCCATGTCGCCCTGCGAGGCGTACGCCAGCAGCGACTGGCCGGACACGAACGGGCTGATGTACTGCGGGACGACGCCGCCGGCCTTGTCCACGGTCAGGTCGCCGTGCGGGTCGGCGAGCCGGTCGCCGAAGAACTTCAGCACCGCCTTGGCGCGGTCGCCGGTGGCGACTCCGGCGACGACCGCCATCGCGTTGCCGTCCTGCGGGTGGTTCGCGTCGGTGGGGCCGACCTTGTAGGCGCCGGCAGCCGGGTCCCACAGCAGGTCGTTGACGGCCTTGGCGGTGCGGGCGGCGGCGTCGCGGTAGGTCTTGGCGAGCGCCGTGTCGCCCTGCGCCTCGGCCGCCTGCGCGGCCTGGCCCAGCACGTGCACGTACAGGGACGAGACGTAGGTGCCCTTGCCCTCATTGCCGTAGCCCCAGGTGCCGCCCGCGCCCTTCATGTCGAGCAGCCCGTCGGACCCGACCTTCGACTGCATCCACGCCACGTTCTTCTTCATGGCGTCGTACCACTTGTCGAAGAACGCCTTGTCGCCCGTGTAGAGGTAGTGCGTCCAGTAGTTGTTGATCCACCAGGCCGCGTACTCGCCCCAGCCCATGTTGTAGCCGAGCTTGTCGGTCAGGTAGAGACCGGGGATCTGGCCCTGCGGCGACTGGCCCTTCGCCATGAACGCGACGGCGTTGGCGGCCGGGCCGCTCTGCCCGGTCGTCAGGTACGACACCGCGTCGGAGACCGCGTTGTCGCCGCCCCAGATCATCCGGTCGCGCTTGGCGCCGTCGCTGATGACGCTGTCGCCCTCGCCGACGATCGCGTCGTTGCGGACCGGGCCCTCCTGGCCCGGGTAGGGGCGGCCCGTCGTCGGGTCGATCGTCGCCATCTGGACGGTGTAGGCGCCCGAGTACCAGAGCCGGTTCAGGGTGTCGTCGCTGGACAGGAACGCGCCCTTGTACCCGTCGAGGTCGGGGTTGGCGGGGTCGGCGGTGAACTTCAGCCGCAGGTCCGACAGACGCACCTCGCCGGGACCGTCCAAGAACACCATCAGGTAGCGGAACCCGCCGCGGATGACCGGGTCGGTCATCGCGGTGCGCCCGGCCTTGGTGTCGAGGTAATGGGTCTCGGTGGCGAGGCCGACCGGGTCCTGGCTGTAGTCGGACGCGGTGGTGAGGTACTGGCCGCTCTCGCTGAACGCCAGGCCGAGCTTGGGCGTGCCTTTGCGGACGTCGGCGGTCACCTGGACCTGCCCGCCGACCTCCTTGCCGAAGTCGTAGACGACGTAGGGGCGTCCGTACTCGTTGGAGGCGAGCGTGGTCGTCCCGCCGTGGAACGCTCCCACCGGGTTGCGCACCGTGGCGCCGTAGGGAGCGGAGGACGCGCGGCCGTGCTGCGCGAGCGTCCAGACGGCGTGGACGCGGGCACCCTGCCCCGGGTCGTCGGCGTTGCGGAACTCGACCTTGATCGTCCCGGACGATCCGGCGACCCGCGCCGGGACGTCCACCTCGTAATGGACGAGCCCGTCCTTGTCGCCGCTCCACACCCCGGCCTGCGCCGGGTCGGGCTTGCGCTCGTGGACGACCGTGCCGTTCACCAGCACGTCGTAGTGCGCGGTCGCGCTGCCGGCCTCCTCGACCCGCAGCGTCACCGGGCCGGGTCCGGCGCGCATCGTGTAGGCGAAGCCCGCACCGGCCTCGCCGCCCGTCTGGCGGACCATGACGCCGTCGGTCTTGCCGGTCGTGGACGTCCCGGCCTCCAGGCCGTGGCCGGCGGTCTCGGACGCGGCGGAGTCGGCGGACACGTAGTCGCCGTTGACCCCGTACGCCTCCCCCACCCGCGCGGGACGGACCGTCCGGCCGGACGGCGCGAGGACGTAGTGGCCCGCGCGCGACAGCGACGGCAGGCCGAGCGGGTCGGGGCCGGAGGCGGACGCGGCGCCGGCGGGGACGGCGGCGAGCGCGGCGGCGGCGAGGGTGAGGGAGGTGACGGCGGACACGTGTGCTCGTGCGAACTTCTTGGACGGGGTCATCGTTGTCCCTTCGGGTTCACTTGGTCGAGCGGGCCCATGGAGGGAAGGCCGGCGGCCCGGGTGGGGACGGCGCGGCGGCCCGGCAGTGGAGTGCCGGGCGCCGGCGCGCGGTCCGGGCCGCCGGCCCGACCTTCTCCAGGACGGCGGGGGTCAGCGCAGGAAGGCGGCGGCGACTCCGGCGTCCACGGGGATGTGCAGTCCGGTGGTGTGGGTCAGGTCTCCGCCGGTGAGGGCGAAGACGGCGGCCGCGACGTGCTCGGGCAGCACCTCGCGCTTGAGCAGCGTCCGCTGGGCGTAGAACTCGCCGAGCCTCTCCTCCTCCACCCCGTAGACGGCGGCGCGCTTGGCGCCCCAGCCGCCGGCGAAGATGCCGGAACCGCGGACGACGCCGTCGGGGTTGATGCCGTTGACGCGGACGCCGTGCTCGCCGAGCTCGGCGGCCAGCAGCCGCACCTGGTGGGCCTGGTCCGCCTTCGTCGCGCCGTAGGCGATGTTGTTGGGGCCGGCGAACACGCCGTTCTTGGAGGCGACGTAGACGATGTCGCCGCCCATCCCCTGCTCGATCATCACCCGGGCGGTCTCGCGAGAGACCAGGAACGAGCCGCGGGCCATGACGTCGTGCTGCAGGTCCCAGTCGGCGACGGTGGTGTCCAGCAGCGGCTTGGAGATCGACAGGCCGGCGTTGTTGACGACGAGGTCGACGCCGCCGAACGCCAGCACCGCGTCCCGGACCGCCGCGGCGATCTCGTCCTCGGAGGTGACGTCGGCGCCGACCGCGACCGCGACGTCCGCCGCCTGCAGCGCGTTCGCGCCCAGCTCCGCGGCGACCTTCTCGGCGGCGCCGAGGTCGCGGTCCGCGACGACGACGCAGGCGCCCTCGGCGGCCAGGCGGCGCGCGGTGGCCGCGCCGATGCCCGAGCCGCCGCCGGTGACCAGCGCGACGCGGGTCGCGAGCGGCTTCGGCTTCGGCATCCGGCGGAGCTTGGCCTCCTCCAGCTCCCAGTACTCGATGCGGAACTTCTCCGCCTCGTCGATCGGCGCGTACGACGACAGCGCCTCCGCGCCGCGCATCACGTTGATCGCGTTGACGTAGAACTCGCCGGCGACCCGCGCGGTCTGCTTGTTCGCGCCGAACGAGAACATCCCGACGCCCGGGACCAGCACGATCGCCGGGTCCGCGCCGCGCATCGGCGGCGAGTCCGGCGCGGCGTGCCGGTCGTAGTAGGCCGCGTACTCCTCGCGGTAGGCGGCGTGCAGCTCCTTGAGGCGGGCCTTGACGTCGTCGAGCGGCGCGTCCGGCGGCAGGTCCAGCACCATCGGGCGGACCTTGGTGCGCAGGAAGTGGTCCGGGCAGGACGTGCCGAGCGCGGCGAGCCGCGGGTGCTCGGCGCGGGACACGAAGTCGAGGACGGCCTCGGAGTCGGTGTAGTGCCCGACCTGCGGCCGGTCCGTCGACGCCAGGCCGCGGACCAGCGGGAACAGCGCGGCGGCGCGGGCGTGCCGCTCGTCCTCCGGCAGCACCGGGTGGATCACCGCGCCGAACGGGTCGGCCTTGCCGTGCTCGGCGATGTACGCCTCGGCGGTGCGGATGATGTCGAGCGAGTTGGCCTTGCACTCCTCGCTCGTCGCGCCCCACGCGGTGATGCCGTGCCCGCCGAGGATCACGCCGATCGCCTGCGGGTTCGCCCGCTTGATCGCGGCGATGTCCAGGCCGAGCTGGAAGCCGGGGCGCCGCCACGGCACCCACGCGACCCGGTCGCCGAAGATCCGGCGGGTCAGCTCCTCGCCGTCGGCGGCCGTCGCGATCGCGATGCCGGAGTCGGGGTGCAGGTGGTCGACGTGCGCCGCCTCGACGAGCCCGTGCATCGCGGTGTCGATGGACGGCGCCGCGCCGCCCTTGCCGTGCAGGCAGTAGTCGAACGCGGCGACCATCTCGTCCTCGCGCTCGACGCCCGGGTACACGTCCACCAGGGCGCGCATCCGGTCGAGCCGCAGGACGGCGAGGCCCTTCTCGGTGAGCGTGCCGAGGTCGCCGCCGGAGCCCTTCACCCACATCAGCTCGACGTCGCGGGCCGTCACGGGGTCGGTGACGGTGCCCTTCGCCGAGGCGTTGCCGCCCGCGTAGTTGGTGTTGCGCGGATCCGAGCCGAGGGTGTTGGCCCGTTCCAGCAGCTGCTCCACCTCGGGTGGAGTGGTCATCGGTGCTCTCTCCCTATCGGATTCGTGGCGCCGGTCAGGCGCCCCAGCCGGCGGCCTGGCCGTCCTTGCGCTCCTCGACCACGCGCTCGAAGTAGCCGGACGCCAGGTACGCGGCGACCGGGTCCGGGTGCAGGCCCATCTCCTCGCGCAGCTCCGCCAGCAGCGGCCGCACGTCGGTGTTGTAGGCGTCCATGAACGCCGCGTTCGCCGCCAGCACGTCGCCGGACTCCTGCGCGGCGCGCAGCGCGTCGCCGTCCACCAGCAGCGCCTTCGCGGTGGCCTCCTGCACGTTCATCACCGAGCGGATCTGGCCGTGGATCTTCGGCTCGATGTTGTGGCACTGGTCGAGCATGAACGCCACGCCCGTCTCCGGGTCGTAGCCGCCGCCCCGCACCACCTCGTACATGATCCGGAACAGCTGGAACGGGTCGGCGGCGCCCACCATCAGGTCGTCGTCGGCGTAGAACCGCGAGTTGAAGTCGAACCCGCCGAGCTTCCCCTCGCGCAGCAGGAACGCCACGATGAACTCGATGTTCGTGCCCGGCGCGTGGTGCCCGGTGTCCACCACGACCTGCGCCTTCGGGCCGAGCTTGAGGCAGTGCGCGTAGGACGCGCCCCAGTCCGGCAGGTCGGTCATGTAGAACGCCGGCTCGAACAGCTTGTACTCCAGCAGGAACCGCTGGTCGTCGCCGAGCCGCTCGTAGACGGCGGCGAGCGCCTCCGCCATCCGGTCCTGCCGGGCGCGGATGTCGTCCTGGCCGGGGTAGTTCGTCCCGTCGGAGAACCACAGCTTCAGGTCCTTCGACCCGACCGCGTCCATGATGTCGACGCATTCGAGCAGGTGGTCGAGGGCCTTGCGGCGGACCTTCGGGTCGGGGTTGGTGACGCTGCCGAGCTTGTAGTCGTCGTCCTGGAACACGTTGGTGTTCACCGCGCCGATCCGGACGCCCCGCTCCTCGGCGTGCGCGGCCAGCGCCGCGTAGTCGTCCACCTTGTCCCACGGGATGTGGACCGCGACGCTCGGCGCGACACCGGTGAAGCGGTGCACCTGCGCGGCGTCGTCGATCTTCTCCTGCGGGGTGCGCGGCACCCCCTGCTGGGCGAAGACCTTGAACCGGGTCCCCGAGTTGCCGTACGCCCAGGAGGGAGTCTCGATCTGCTGGCGGCGCAGGGCGTCCTTCACCGCGCTGGTGTCGTTCACGGGTGCAACCTCACGTTTCTGCTGTCCGGGGCCGCCGCCGGGTGGGGGCGGCGGCCCTCAGTCGAGATGGAAGACCTCGGGGAGCGGCCGCATCCCCTCGTCGGGGCGGCCGTCGAGGTCCTCGAAGAACGGCGCCATCTCCGCCTGCCAGCGGGCGTTGACGTCGGTGCGGGCCATCGCCTCCTGCGCGGCCTGGAAGTCGTCGGTCTCCAGGTAGCCGACGAGCAGGCCGTCCTCGCGCAGGAACAGCGAGTAGTTGTGCCAGCCCGTCTCGCGCAGCGCGTCCCGCATCTCCGGCCAGACCGCCTGGTGGCGCTCCTTGTACTCCTCCAGGCGGTCCTGCCGGACCTTCAGCAGGAAGCAGACGCGCTTCGTGCCGTCAGACGTCATGCGGGATCAGAAGTGGTACTGGTCGATGTTCTTGGCGTCGAACACCGTGGGCGGGCCGAGGATGACCTCGCCGTTGGCGCCGATGGTGCGCTCGCCGAGCTTGCCGGCCTTGAACGTCTCGCCCTGCTTGCCGGTGATCTGCCCGGACGACAGCGCCGCCGCGGCGTAGGAGGCGAGGTAGCCGAGGTTCTTCGGGTCCCACAGCTCGAACGACTTGACGGTGCCGTCCTTGATGAACTTGCGCATCTGGTCCGGCGTGCCGAGGCCGGTCAGCGTGACCTTGCCCTTGTACTTCGAGCCGTCGATGTAGCGGGCGGCGGCGGCGATGCCGACCGTGGTGGGCGAGATGATGCCCTTCAGGTTCGGGTACGCCTGCAGCAGGCCCTGCGTCTGCTGGAACGACTTCTGGTCGTCGTCGTCACCGTAGGCGATCTTGACGAGCTTCATGCCGGAGTACTCCGGCTTCTTGAGCTCGTCCTGCATGTACTTGATCCAGGTGTTCTGGTTGGTGGCGTTCGCGGTCGCCGACAGGATCGCGATGTCGCCCTTGCCGCCGATCTGGTCGGCCAGCAGCTTGACCTCGCTGCGGCCGATCTCCTCCGAGCTGGCCTGGTTGATGAACACGTTGCGGCACTCGGGCGCGGTGTCGGAGTCGTAGGCGACGACCTTGATCTTCTTGGCCATGGCCTGCTTGAGCGGGCCGCACACCGCGTTCTGGTCGTTGGCGGCGATCAGGATCGCGTCGTGCCGCTGCTGGATCAGCGTGTTGATGTAGGAGACCTGCGAGGACGCCGACGCGTCGGACGGGCCGACCTCCTTCGCCGAGCCGCCGTACTCCTTGGCGGCGGCGATGCCGGCGTTGTCGACGATCGTCTCGTAGGGGTTGTTCACCTGCTTGGGCAGGAACGCGATCTTCAGGCCCTTCTTGAGGGGCGCGTTCGGGTCCGCCTTCTCGCCGCCCGCGGCGGCCTTGCTCCCGGAGTCGTCCGAGGAGTCCTTGGTGGTGCCGCCGCACGCGGCGAGGGAGAGGGCGAGTGCGCCCGCGGACGCGACGGCCACGAGGCGGCGCGGGGCGCGCAAACGAAGGGTCATCACGAGTGCCTTTCGGGATTCCAGGTCGTGCTCTGGGGTGGGTTCTTCCGGACGCGGCGGGGGGACGCGGTGGCGGTTCATGGTGCGGCGGCGGGGACCGCGGGTCGCGCGCCCCGCCGCCGGCCTTGTGCCTCGCGCACCACGGCGATCAGCCGCGGGGTGAGGACGCTGATGATGAGGAGCAGCCCGGTGACGATCGACTGGACCTCGGTGGAGACGTCGTTGAGCATCAGCAGGTTGCGCAGCAGGCCGATGAGCAGCACCGCGGCGATGACGCCGCCGAGGGTGCCCTTGCCGCCGTCGAAGTCGATGCCGCCGAGCAGCACCGCCGCGATGACGGTGAGCTCCAGCCCGAGGCCGTTGTCGGCGCGGGCGCTGCCGTAGCGGAGCGTGTAGACGATGCCGGCGAACCCGGCGACGAGCCCGGACACCACGAACAGGATCAGCTTGAGGCGCTTGACCCGGATGCCGGCGAAGTACGCCGCGTCCTCCTGCGAGCCGATCGCGAACAGCGACCGCCCGACGCCGGTGGCGTGCAGCACCACCGCGGTGATGACCGCCAGGACGGCGAACAGCGCGATCGGGTACGGGATCGGCGTGCCGGGGATCGACTCGGTCGCGAGGTTCGTGTACCGGGTGGGGAACTCGGAGATGGCCTCGGTGCCGAGCACCACGTACGCGAGGCCCCGGTACAGGGTCATGGTGCCGATCGTCACCGCGAGCGACGGCAGCCCGAGCCGGGTGACGAGCAGCCCGTTGACGAGGCCGCAGACGACGCCGACGACCAGCACGATCGGGATGATCGTCTCGATCGCCATGCCGTTGTCCCACATCTTGCCGGTGAGGGCGCTGCACAGGCCGAGCACGGACGCGACCGACAGGTCGACCTGCCCGCACACCACCAGCAGCGTCATCGGCAGCGCGATCAGCGCGATCTCGCTGAGGTCGCCGAGCGCGAACGACAGGTTGTCGGTGTTGGCGAAGTCGGGCGAGAACCCGGCGCCGCCGGCGAACACGATGACCAGCAGGGCGGTGACGGCGGTCTCCCACCGCAGCAGCCGGCCGAGGGCGAGGCCGCGCGGGGCGCTCTTCGTGTCA
Source organism: Actinomadura sp. NPDC048394 (assembly GCF_040651755.1). Lineage (NCBI taxonomy): Bacteria > Bacillati > Actinomycetota > Actinomycetes > Streptosporangiales > Thermomonosporaceae > Actinomadura > Actinomadura sp. NPDC048394. The sequence continues at coordinate 129,171 of NZ_JBEZJL010000011.1, forward strand.
GTGGTCACGACACCTTTCCTTTCGGCGCCTCGTCCTTGGTCGTCGGCGCGGCCGTCCCGGCGGCCGGCGGCGGAGCGGCGCCGTCGTCGCGGTGGACGCCGGACTCCAGCGACCGCTGCTTGAGCGCCTTGGTGACGCGCAGGGCCAGCAGCCGGTCCACGCTGATCGCCAGGAGCAGCAGCACGCCGGTGATGGCGTCCTGCCAGAACGAGTTGACCTTGAGCACCACCAGCACGCTGCCGATGGTGGTGAGCAGCAGCGCGCCGAGCGCCGCGCCGTACACGGTGCCGACGCCGCCGGTGATCGCGACGCCGCCGACGACGACGGCGCTGACGACCTTCAGCTCCCAGCCGTGCGCCGCGTCCGCGACGACGGTGCCGAACCGGGCCAGCCACAGCACCCCGGCGAGGCCGGCGAGGCCGCCGCTGACGAGGTAGGCGGTGAGGACGCGGCGGCGGATCGAGATGCCGGCGAGGCGCGCCGCCTCGGGGCTGGACCCGATCGCGTAGAACTCCCGCCCGGAGGAGTAGGAGCGCAGGTAGTAGCCCATCATCAGCATCACGACGACGGTGATCACGGGCAGGTACGGCACGCCGAGGACCGAGTCGTTGCCGAGCGACAGCACCGAGGACGGCAGGTCCGCGGCGCCGATCTGCTCACCGTGCGCGATCTTGTAGTCGAGGCCCTGGATGACGTAGAGGGTGCCGAGCGTGACGACCAGGGCGGGCACCTTGCAGAAGCTGACGAGCAGGCCGTTGACGAGCCCGCAGGCGAGCCCGATCACGATGCCGAGCAGCACCACCAGCACCACGTTGCGGTCGCCGCCGGAGGCGAACTTGCCGGTGGTGAACGCGACGAGCCCGACGACGGAGCCGACCGACAGGTCGATGTTGCGGGTGACGACGACCATCGACTGGCCGACGGCGAGCAGCGCCAGGATGGAGGCGTTGAGGAAGATGTCCTTGACGCCCTGCCCGGACAGGAACCGGTGGTTGGCGAGCTCGGTGCCGATGACCAGCACGACGAGCGCGCCGAGGATGCTCAGCTCGCGGGCGCGCAGGACCAGTTCGACCAGCCGGCGCCCGCCGCCGGGCGGTCCGCCGGAGCCCGGCTTCGCCGGGGACTGGGTGAGCACGGTCATGGGTCAGGCCGCCTTTCCGGTTCCGGCGCGCCCGGTCGCGGCGGCCATCACGCTCTCCTCGGTCGCGTCCGCGCGGGCGATCTCGGCGGTGAGCCGGCCCTCGTGCATGACCAGGACGCGGTCGGCCATGCCGATCACCTCCGGCAGGTCGGAGGAGATCATCAGTACGGCGAGGTCCTGCGCGGCGAGCTCCGACAGCAGCCGGTGCACCTCGGCCTTGGTGCCGACGTCGATGCCGCGGGTCGGCTCGTCCACGATCAGGACGGTCGGCTCGGTGGCGAGCCACTTGGCGAGCACGACCTTCTGCTGGTTGCCGCCCGACAGGACGCCGACGGTGTCGCTGAGGCGGGCGTACTTGAGCTGGAGCCGCAGCGCCCAGTCGGCGGCGCGGTTGCGCTCCACCTTGCGGGAGATGAGCGGTCCGCGCGCGGTCTCCTTGCGCAGCGAGCGCAGCTGGGTGAGGCCCATGTTGCGCTCGATGGACATGTCCATCACCAGGCCCTGCTGGCGGCGGTCCTCGGGGACGAGCGCGAGCCCGGCCGACATCGCGGCGGTGGGGCTGCCGGCCGGCAGCTTCTTGCCTGCTACTTCGACGTCCCCGGCGTCCCAGCGGTCCACGCCGAAGATCGCGCGGGCGACCTCGCTGCGGCCCGCGCCGACCAGCCCGGCGAGCGCGACGATCTCGCCGCGCCGCACCTGGAAGGAGATGTCGGTGAAGGCGCCCTCGCGGGTCAGCCGGCTGACCTTCAGCGCGACCTCGCCGGGCGTCACGTCCTGCTTGGGGTAGAGCGCGTCGAGGTCGCGGCCGACCATCCGGCGGACGAGATCGTCGGCGGTGAGGTCGGCGACCAGGTCGGTGCCGATGTAGGTGCCGTCGCGCAGCGTCGTGACCCGCTGGCAGATCTCGAAGATCTCCTCCAGCCGGTGCGAGATGAACAGGATCGCGCAGCCCTGCTCGCGCAGCGTGCGGGTCACGTTGAACAGCCGGGCGACCTCCTGGCCGGTGAGCGCCGCGGTCGGCTCGTCCATGATCAGCACCCGCGCGTCCCGGGAGATGGCCTTGGCGATCTCGACAACCTGCTGGTCGGCGATGGACAGGCCGCGGGCGGGCTGCTGCGGGTCGAGCGCGACGCCGAGCCGCTCGAACAGCTTCGCGGTCTCGGCGTGCACGGTGCGGCGGTCGATGCGGCCGAGCCCGGCGCGGGGCTGGCGGCCCATGAAGATGTTCTCCGCGACCGACAGGTCGGGGAACAGCGTCGGCTCCTGGTAGATGACGGCGACGCCGGCGGCCTGCGCGTCGGCGGGGCCGTTGAACTCCACCGGCTCGCCGTCGACGCGGACCTCGCCCGCGTCGGGGCGGTGCACGCCTGCGAACGTTTTTACGACGGTCGACTTGCCCGCGCCGTTCTCGCCGGCGAGCGCGTGCACCTCGCCGGCATGCAGCTCGAGGGTGACGCCCTGCAGGGCCCGCACGGCGCCGAACGACTTACTCACGTTGACCAGTGCCAATGTCGGCGGCGTCGACCTGCCGGGTGCACTCATGGCCACCCTCCTCGCACGGGGAGTCTGTGACGGATGGATGAAAAACGTTTTAACGTGATGTTGCGGAGGACGCTAGATGTGAGCCGGAGCACCCGTCAAGAGGGAACATCGCCCGGGATCTCCCCGGACGCTGCGAAAACCCTTACGCCACCGGCGTCGGACGAGTTTGCGAAGTTCCTCCCGTCCGGGTGCGGACAGCGGGGTTTGATCCCGATGAGTTCCGACAGCGGGGTTGACACGTTTTAATCCGATGACCCAAAGTGAGCGGCGGCACACCAGCGGAGCGACCGGGGGCACAGATTGAGCACAGACGACACCGGGCGCCCCGGAACGAGCACCGCGCCGGGCGCCACCGGCGGTAACGGCGGCAGCGGCGGCAACGGCAACGGCGGCACCGTCGGGATCAAGCAGGTCGCGGCGCACGCCGGCGTCTCGCCCGGCACCGTGTCCAACGTGCTGAACCGGCCCGAGCGGGTCGCCGCCGCGACCCGCGCGCGCGTCGAGCAGGCCATCGTGGAGCTCGGGTTCGTCCGCAACGGATCGGCCTCGACGCTGCGCGCCGGGCACTCCAGCACGATCGGGCTGATGGTGCTCGACCTCGCCAACCCGTTCTTCACCGACGTCGCCCGCGGCGTCGAGGACGTCGCCAGCGAGCGCGGCTACGCGGTGATCCTGTCCTCGTCCGGCGAGTCCGACGAGCGCGAGCAGCGCAACCTGCGGGTGCTCGCCGAGCAGCGGGTCCGCGGCGTGCTGCTGACCCCCGTCGGCGACGAGGGCGGCAACGCCGACCGGCTGCGCGACCGCGGCGTGCCCGTCGTCCTGCTGGACCACCCGACGCCCCGCGCGAACCAGTGCTCGGTCGCCGTCGACGACGTCGCGGGCGGCGAGCTGGCGGTGACGCACCTGCTGGAGGACGGCGCCCGCACGCTCGGGTTCGTCACGGGCCCGGCGGGCCTGCGGCAGTGCGCGGACCGGCGGCGCGGCGCGCTGCGGGCGCTGCGCGCCGCGGGCCTCGGCCGCGACGTGCTGCGCGAGGTGTCGGTCGGCGCGATGAACGCGCGCGCCGGGCAGGAGGCGGCGCGGCGGCTGCTGGAGTCCGGCGGCCCGCTGCCCGACGCGATCTTCTGCGCCAACGACCTGCTCGCCCTCGGCGTGCTGCGGGTGCTGCTGCAGGCCGGCGTGAAGGTGCCGACTGACGTGGCGCTCATCGGGTACGACGACATCGAGTTCTCGGCGGCCGCCGCCGTCCCGCTCAGCTCGGTGCGGCAGCCCACCTACCAGCTCGGCCGGATCGCGACCGAGCTGCTGCTCGAAGAGTGCGACGAGTCGGGCGGGCACGCCCACCAGCAGGTCATGTTCCAGCCGGAGCTGGTGGTCCGCGAGTCCAGCCGGCCCGCCGCCGACGACCGGGAGAGCAACTCGGCATGAAGGTCGCACTGTTCCTGACGTGCGTGAACGACACGATGTACCCCGGGACCGGGCGCGCGATGGTGCGGCTGCTGCGGCGGCTCGGCCACGAGGTCGAGTTCCCCGAGGCGCAGACGTGCTGCGGGCAGATGCACCTCAACACCGGCTACCGCACGCAGGCGCTGCACATGGTGAAGGGCTTCGCGGAGACGTTCGAGCCCTACGACGCGGTCGTGACGCCGTCGGCGTCGTGCGGCGCGATGATCCGCGACTGGCACCCGAAGCTGGCGCCCCGCACCGCCGACGTCGCGTCCCGCGTGTACGAGCTGTCGGAGTTCCTGGTGGACGTCCTCGGCGTCACCGACGTCGGCGCGTACTTCCCGCACCGCGTCACCTACCACCCGACCTGCCACTCGCTGCGGATGCTGCACGTCGGCGACCGGCCGCAGCGGCTGCTGCGCGAGGTCCGCGGCATCGACCTGGTCGACCTGCCGGACGCGCGGGAGTGCTGCGGGTTCGGCGGGACGTTCGCGCTGAAGAACTCCGAGGTGTCGGCGGCGATGTGCGCCGACAAGGTCACCGCCGTGCGGGAGACGAAGGCCGAGGTGCTGTGCGCCGCCGACAACTCGTGCCTGATGCACATCGGGGGCGCCTTGTCGCGCACCCGGGCGGGGGTTCGGACCGTCCACCTGGCCGAGATCCTCGCGTCCACCGAGGAGGACCCGTCATGAGCACGGAAGCGATGCCGACCTATGTCGGGATGCCGTCGTTCCCGGACGCGGCGCGCCGCGCGGTGGCGGACACGCGGCTGCGCGGCAACCTCGCGCACGCCACCACCACGATCCGCGACAAGCGCGCCGCCGCCGTCGCGGAGCTGGACGACTGGTCCGCGCTGCGCGAGGCGGGCAAGCAGATCAAGGACCACGTCCTCGCCAACCTGGGCCACTACCTCCGGCAGCTGGAGGAGAAGGTCACCGAGGCGGGCGGGACGGTGCACTGGGCGCGCGACGCCGCCGAGGCGAACCGGATCGTCACCGACCTGGTGAAGGCGACGGGCGAGACCGAGGTCGTCAAGGTCAAGTCGATGGCGACGCAGGAGATCGGGCTGAACGAGGCGCTCGCCGAGGAGGGCGTCACCGCCTACGAGACCGACCTCGCGGAGCTGATCGTCCAGCTGGGGCACGACCGGCCGTCGCACATCCTCGTCCCGGCGATCCACCGGAACCGGTCCGACATCCGCGACATCTTCCTGCGCGAGATGGAGGACGTCCCGGAGGGCCTCACCGACTCCCCCGCCGCGCTGGCGGAGGCGGCGCGGCGCCACCTGCGCGCCAAGTTCCTGTCGGCGAAGGTCGGGATCTCCGGCGTGAACTTCGCGGTCGCCGACACCGGCACGCTCGTCGTGCTGGAGTCGGAGGGCAACGGCCGGATGTGCCTGACCATGCCCGAGACGCTGATCTCGGTGATGGGCGTCGAGAAGATCGTGCCGAGCTGGCGGGACCTGGAGGTGTTCCTCCAGCTGCTCCCCCGCTCGTCGACCGCCGAGCGGATGAACCCGTACACGTCCGCGTGGACGGGCGTGCATCCCGGCGACGGCCCGCGGACGTTCCATCTGGTGCTGATCGACAACGGCCGCACCGACACCCTCGCCGACGAGGTGGGCCGGCAGGCGCTGCGCTGCATCCGCTGCTCGGCGTGCCTGAACGTGTGCCCGGTCTACCAGCGCGCCGGGGGCCACGCCTACGGCTCGCCGTACCCCGGCCCGATCGGCGCGATCCTGTCGCCGCAGATCAGGGGCATCGGGTCGGAGGTGGACGCGTCGCTGCCGTACGCGTCGTCGCTGTGCGGGGCGTGCTTCGAGGCGTGCCCGGTCGCCATCGACATCCCCGAGGTGCTGGTGCACCTGCGGGCCCGCGCGGTGGAACGGGGGCCGCGCCATCCGCTGGAGCGGGTCGCGATGACGGCGGCCGGCTGGACGCTGCGCTCCCCCACCCGCCTCGCGCTCGCGCAGCGCGCCGCGTCCGCGAGCCGCCGGATCGTCGCGCCGCGCGGCCGGATCCGGCGGCTGCCCGGCCCGCTGAGCGCCTGGACCGAGACGCGGGACGCGCCCGCGCCGCCGCCCGAGTCGTTCCGCGCCTGGTGGAAGCGGACCGGCGGCGGACGCACCGAAGGGAACGAGAAGTGAGCGCCCGCGAGGACATCCTCCGCCGGATCGACGGGATCGTGCCGGCGCGCCCGGCCGCCGAGGTCGCCGCCGGGTACGCCGCGATCGACCGCGGCTACCTGCGCCGCCACCACGAGGACGGCGTCCTGGACCTGTTCGCCGAGCGGGTCGCCGACTACCGTGCGACGGTCCTGCGCGTGCCCGCGCCGGAACTGGCCGCGACGGTCGCCGCGCGCCTCGCCGCCCGCCCGGGTGCCTACGGGGTCCCGGCGGACCTGCCGGAGGAGTGGACGTCGCAGGTGAGCGGCGGCCTGGTCCGCGGCCCGGACGTCGCCGCGCTCGACGGGCTGGTGGGCGCGGTCACCGGCTGCGCCGCCGCGATCGCCGAGACCGGCACGATCGTCCTCGACCACGGGCCCGCGCAGGGCCCGCGCGCGCTGTCCCTCGTCCCCGACTACCACCTGATCGTCGTCCTCGCGGGGCAGGTGGCGCCGGACGTGCCGGAGGCGCTGGAGCGGCTCGACCCGCACCGCCCGCTGACGTTCGTGTCCGGGCCGTCCGCGACCAGCGACATCGAGCTGTCGCGCGTCGAGGGCGTGCACGGGCCTCGGAATCTGGAAGTCGTGATCGCCGAATGACCGAGACCTTCGCCGCCGTGGACCTCGGCGCGTCCAGCGGGCGCGTCATGGCCGGACGGGTCGGCCCCGGCACGCTGGAGCTTGAGGAGGTCCGGCGGTTCCCGAACCGCCCGGTCCGCGTCAACGGCACCCTGCACTGGGACGTCCTCGGCCTCTACGGCAACGTCCTCGACGGGCTGCGCGCAGCGCCCGCCGGCCTCGCGTCGGTCGGCATCGACTCGTGGGCCGTCGACTACGGGCTCCTCGACGCGGACGGGACGCTGATCGGCAACCCCGTCCACTACCGCGACGCCCGCACCGACGGCGTCATGGACCGGATCCGCGCCGAGGTCGGCGACGACCTGCTGTACCAGACGTCCGGCCTGCAGTTCCTGCCGTTCAACACCCTCTACCAGCTCGCCGCCGACGACCTGTCGCGCGCCGCCACGCTGCTGATGGTCCCCGATCTGCTGGCGCACTGGCTGACCGGCGCGGTCGGCGCCGAGCGGACCAACGCGTCCACGACGGGCCTGCTGGACGTCCGCGACGGGACCTGGTCGCGCGACCTGATCGCCCGTCTCGGCCTGCCCGCCGGCATCCTGCCGCCGATCCGCGAGCCGGGCGAGGTGCTCGGGACGCTGCGCCCCGACGTGGCGGAGGAGACCGGCCACCCCGCGACGCTGCCGGTGGTGGCGGTCGGGTCGCACGACACCGCGTCCGCCGTCGCCGCCGTGCCCGCGACCGCCGACCGGTTCGCCTACATCTCCTGCGGGACGTGGTCGCTGGTCGGGGTCGAGCTGCGCGCGCCCGTGCTGACCGAGGCGAGCCGCAAGGCGAACTTCACCAACGAGGGCGGCGTGGACGGCACCGTCCGCTACCTGCGCAACGTCATGGGCCTGTGGCTGCTGCAGGAGTCGATGCGCGCGTGGGGCAACCCGGACCTGCCGGCCCTGCTCGCCGAGGCCGCGGACGTCCCCGGCCTGCGCAGCCTCATCGACCCCGACGACCCCGAGTTCCTGCCGCCGGGCGACATGCCCGCGCGGATCGCCGCGCACTGCCGGCGCCGCGGGTTCGCCGAGCCCGCGTCCCGCGCCGAGACCGTCCGCTGCATCATGGACAGCCTCGCGCTCGCGCACCGCGCGACGCTGCGGCAGGCGTCCCGGCTGTCCGGGCAGGAGATCGACGTCGTGCACCTGGTCGGCGGCGGCAGCCGCAACGAGCTGCTGTGCCGGCTGACCGCCGACGCGTCCGGGCTGCCGGTCGTGGCCGGCCCCGTCGAGGCGACCGCGCTCGGCAACGTCCTCACCCAGGCCCGCGCGCACGGCCTCGCCGGCACCCTCGCCGAGTCCCGCGCGCTGGTCGCGGCGACCCAGCCCCTGCGCCGCTACGAGCCGTCCGGCGACGACGCCCGCTGGGCCGGCGCCGCCGCCCGCCTCGACCTCGACCGGTGACCCGCCGCGGTTGAACGCGGTTCGGTTCCGCGGATGTCACGTTCCCGGGACGGTTTGGCTCCCTCCGGTTGACACGCGGGGAGCGTCGGCGGTTGATAGCAGAGACGCGCGGGGCGTGTTGTCCCGCTCCTATTGACGATCGACCCGATAAGGTAAAACCCGCTTGAAGGACCGGGAACAACGACGACAAGCATGATCACGGCGTGTCGGCCGCCTGTCTCAGTTGGGGTGTGGACATGAGCGACGCCGGTGCTCCGCTGGTGGGGCGACGGGACGCGCTCGGCGCGCTGAACCGCGCCCTGGACGCGGCCGCCACGGGCTACGGCTTCCTCGCGCTGGTCGGCGAGCCCGGCGCCGGCAAGACCCGGCTGCTGAACGAGCTGGCCGACGGCGCGAACGCGCGCAAGCTGCCCTACCTGGCCGGACGCGCCGCCGAGTTCGAGCAGGAGATGCCGTTCGGCGCCGTCGTCGACGCGCTCGACGACCGGCTCGAGGACGACGTCCCCGACCTGCCGCCCGCCGCGCTGCGGCTGCTCGGCACCGTCTTCCCCGCGCTCGCCGACCGCGTCGCCGGCACCGGCGCCGGGCACGCCCGCGACGGGGCCGCCGACCCGGTCGCCCGCTACCAGCTGCACCGCAGCGTCCGGCACCTGCTGGAGCGCCTCGCCGCGCCGTCCGGGCTGGTGCTGATCCTCGACGACCTGCACTGGGCCGACGACGCCACCATCGAGCTGATGGACCACCTCGTCCGGCACCCGCCGCGCGCGAACGTGCTGGTCGCGGTCGCGTACCGGCCCGCGCAGGCGTCGCCGCGGCTGGCGGCGCTCGCCGACGCGGCGGGCCTCGTCGGCACCCGGGTGCCGGTGGAGCCGCTGAACCGCGACGAGGTGGCCGAGTTCCTCGGCCCGGACGTCCCCCGCACCCGCTGCGAGCAGCTCTACAAGGCCAGCGGCGGCAACCCGTTCTACCTGGAGGCGCTGGCCCGGATGGGCCGCCACGACGACCGGCTCCTCGGCGACGACGGGATCGAGCGGCACGACTGGGAGCGGAGCGTGGCGAACCTGACCGAGGTGCCGCCCGCCGTCCGGACCGCCCTGCAGGTCGAGCTGAGCGCGCTGCCGCCCGAGGCGCTGCTGATGGCGCGCGGCGCCGCCGTCGCGGCGGACGTGTTCGAACCGGCGCTGGCGGCGGTCGCCGCGGAGATGCCGCAGGAGGACGCGCTCGCCGCGCTGGACGCGCTGACCGCGCACGACGTCGTCCGCCCGACCACCGGCGGCCGGTTCCGGTTCCGGCATCCGCTGGTCCGGCACGTCGCGTACGCCTCGACGGCGGCGGGCTGGCGGTTCGCGGCGCATTCGCGGGTGTCGGCGCGGCTCGCGGAGCTCGGCGCTCCGGCGGCGGTCCGCGCGCACCACGTGCTGCGCTCGGCGCGGTTCGGCGACCGCGAGGCGATCTGGACGCTGCTGGAGGCGGCCCGCGCCGTCGCGCTCCAGGCGCCCGGAACCGCGGCGTACTGGCTGGAGGCGGCGCTGCGCCTGATGCCCGACGGCACGGACCCGTCCGGCGCGTCCGCCGGCGGCGCGTCCGGTGACGGCGCCTACCCCGACCGGATCCAGCTGCTGGTGGAGCTGGCGCACGCGCAGGCGGTCAGCGGGCACGCCGAGGAGGGCCGCGAGACGGCCCGCACGCTGCTGAGCCTGCTGCCGCCCGACGACACCGTCCGGCGGGCCCGCACGGTGCAGCTGTGCGCGGTGATGGACCGGCAGCTCGGCCGCATCCACGAGGCCCGCGCCCTGGTCCTGGACGAGCTGCGCCGCATCACCGACCGGCAGACCCCCGAGGCGGTGCTGCTGCGGATCCGGCTGGTCGCCGACCGGATCCAGCGGATCGACACCCGCGGCTCGCACGCCGTCCTGGAGACCATCCCCGAGAGCGCGCCGCAGTGGGGGCCGGGGCTGATCGCGGCGGTCGCGGCGATGCGGCCGATGGTGTCGTACGGGCGCGGCGAGGTGGCGGAGGCGATCGCCTACGCCGAGGCCGCCGACCAGCGCTTCTCCGCCGCGTCCGACGGCGACTTCGCCGACTGCCTGGACTACATGATCTGGCTGGTGTTCGCCGAGACGTTCCTCGGCCTGCACGAGACCGCGGCCCGGCACGCCGCGCGGCTGGTGTCGATCACCCGCGCGACGGGGCAGACGTTCATCCTCGGCTACATGCTGGCGGGGCAGTCCCGGGTCCTGATGATGCTGGGCCGGCTGGAGGAGGCCGCGGCCGCCGCCGACGAGGCCACCGCGGTCGGCCGCGAGCTGCGCTCCCCCGAGGTGATGGCCTACGGGCTGATCCAGCAGTGCCTGACGGCGAGCTGGACCGGCGACCACGAGCGGGCGCTGCGCGCCGGCGAGGAGGCCGTCGCCTGCGACACCGGGTCCGGCGAGTGGTGGACGCACATGGCGCACGTCGCGCTCGCCACCGCGACCATCAACGCGGGCCGCACCGAGGAGGGCGCGGACGCCCTGGTCGCGGCGTGCGGGGACGGCACGCAGGGCCTCGACTTCAGCACGCTGGTGATGTGCGCCGAGCAGCTGGCCTGCGCGCGCGCCGCCCTCGGGGACGGCGCGGGCGCCGCCGGCTGGGCCGACATCGCCGAGTCCATCGCGCACCCCGCGCTGACCGGCGACACCGGGCTGGCGCGGCTGGCCCGCGCGCACGCCGTCCGGCTGGACGAACCGTCCCGCGCCGCCGCGCTCGCGGCGGAGGCGGCCGGGCTGCTGGCCGGGGCCGGCCGGCGGCCGGAGGCCGCGCGCGCCGACCTGACCGCCGGGATCGCGCACGCGGCGGCCGACGAGCGCGGCGAGGCCCGCGAGCGGCTGCGCGCCGCCGCGGAGGTCTTCGAGGAGTGCGGGATGCGCGGGCTGCACGCGCAGGCCGTCCGGGAGCAGCGGCGGCTCGGCGTCCGCGTGCCGGGCGGGCCCCGCACCGCGCCCGCCAAGGGCCGCGGCAAGAGCGCCGGCAAGGGCGACCTGCCGTTCGGGCTGTCGCCGCGCGAGCACGAGATCGCGCTGCTCGTCGCCGAGGGCTGCAGCAACCAGCAGATCGCCGAGCGGCTGTACCTCAGCGTCCGGACGGTCGAGACCCACCTGTCCCGCGTGTTCGCCAAGATCGGCGTCCCGTCCCGGGTCGGGGTCGCGACCGCCATGAACCGGCGGGGATGAGCCGGCGCCGGCCGGCGCCGCGGCCCTTACCGGCCTGACGAGCGCGAACGATCGTGAACCGGCGGCGCGCGCCGGGCCTCTTATTGCACGTACGTAGTCATCCGGGACCCCGCGTCCCCCTTCACACGCAAGTACGGGTTCTCCACGATGCCGTGCGGGCCGCCGCGTCCGGCAAGGTTGGGGCGTCAGGAAGCCGGAGGGAAATGCCATGGACCAGCGGATCGCGCGCTTCACGCTCGCGGGCGTCGCCGACGCCGAGGTGTCCGTGCACCCCTTCGCGACCGAGGACGGGCTGGGCCTGAACCTCACCCGGTTCCGCCGCGCCGACAGCGACGACGTCGTCCTGCTGGTGCACGGGCTCACCACGTCCAGCGACATGTACATCATGCCGGAGCACCGGAACCTGGTGAACTTCCTGCACGACTCCGGGTTCGGGGACGTGTGGGCGCTGGACTTCCGGATGAGCGGCCGGTTCCCCTATGACGCCGAGACGCACCGCTACACCCTCGACGACGTCGCCCAGTACGACCATCCGGCGGCGATCGCCGAGCTGCGCCGGCACATCGGGGACGGCCGCCGGGTCCACGTGATCTCGCACTGCCTCGGGTCGGTGTCGTTCGCGATGGCGCTGTTCGCCGGCACCGTCACCGGCATCACCAGCCTGACCTGCAACAGCGTCGCGCTGACGCCGCGCACGCCGTTCTGGTCGAGGATCAAGCTCGGGTACGGCCCGGCGGTGCTGGAGTACCTGCTCGGCCCGTCCCACCTGGACCCGCGGTACGGCACCGCTCCCGTGCTGACCCGCGGCTGGATGATCGCCAAGGCGGTCGGGCCGTTCCACCCCACCTGCGACGAGCCCGCCTGCCACATGCTCAGCTTCATGTGGGGCGGCGGCAAGCCGATCTTCACCCACGCGAAGATGTCGCCGGTCACGCACGGCCGGCTGCCGGACCTGTTCGGCTCCGTCGGCGTCCACTACTACCGGCACGTCCACAAGATGGTGAAGGCCGGCCGCGCGGTGAAGTACGACCCGCGCGACCCCCGGCACGCCGGACTGCCCGGCGACTACCTGTCGGGCGCCGCGGACGTCACGACCCCGATCCTGTTCCTCACCGGAGACCGCAACCACGTGTTCACCGACTCCAACATCGTCTGCCATCGCACGCTGGAGCAGGTCGCGCCGGGCCTGCACGAGCTGGAGATCCTGCCCGGCTACGGCCACCAGGACCCGTTCATGGGCGCCGAGTCCGCCACCGAGGTGTTCCCGCAGGTGCTGGACTTCCTGAAGCGGAAGGCGGGCTGACATGGGCGCGTCCCGCGAGAGCGTCGAGCACGCCGACACCGTCGTCATCGGGTCCGGGTTCGGCGGCTCGGTGACCGCGTACCGGCTGGCGGAGGCCGGGCGGCACGTGGTGCTTTTGGAGCGCGGGCAGCCGTACCCGCCGGGCAGCTTCCCCCGCTCCCCCGCGCAGATGAACCGCGCGTTCTGGGACCCGGCGGCCGGGCTGTACGGGATGTTCGACGTCTGGAGCTTCGACGGCTGCGACTCCGTCGTGTCCGCCGGCCTCGGCGGCGGCTCGCTGATCTACGCGAACGTGCTGCTCCGCAAGGACGAGCACTGGTTCGTGCACGACCAGCCGATGCGCGGCGGCGGCTACGAGTCGTGGCCGATCTCCCGCGCCGACCTCGACCCGCACTACGACGCGGTCGAGAAGATGCTCGGCGCGACGCCGTACCCGCTGGACCGGGCGCCGTTCGACGACACCCCGAAGACGCACGCGATGCAGGACGCCGCCGCCGAGCTGGGCCTGGACATCACGCTGCCGCCGCTCGCGGTGAGCTTCGCCGACCGTCCCGGCGGCACGCCGGGCATCAGCCTGCCGATCGCCGACCCCGGCTACGGCAACCTCCACGGGGTCGGGCGGCGGACGTGCCGGCTGTGCGGCGAGTGCGACATCGGCTGCAACGAGGGCGCCAAGAACAGCCTCGACCACACCTACCTGTCGGCGGCCGCGCACCACGGCGCCGACATCCGCACCTCGCACGAGGTGAAGGCGATCCGGCCGCGGCCGGGCGGCGGGTACGAGGTCGACTACGTCCACCACGCCGACCTCACCGTCAAGGAGAAGCGGCCGCAGGTCACGACGATCTCCTGCGACCGGCTCGTGCTCGGCGCCGGCACCTACGGGACGACGTTCCTGCTGCTGAAGTCGCGGGAGGCGTTCCCCGGGCTGAGCGAGGCGCTCGGCACCCGGTTCAGCGGCAACGGCGACCTGCTGACGTTCCTGCTGAACGCCAAGGACCGCAACCGGGTGCGGCCGCTGGACGCCGCGCGCGGACCGGTGATCACCACCGCGATCCGGCTGCCGGACGAGGTGGACGGGGTGCCCGGGGTGCCCGGCGCGGGCCGGGGCGCCTACATCGAGGACGGCGGCTACCCCGCGTTCACCGACTGGATCGTGCAGGGCCTCGACACCGGCCACGAGATCGAGCGCGCGGTGAAGTTCCTGTGGGGCCGGTTCACCGAGTTCTTCAAGGACGCACCGGACACCAACCTGTCCAAGGAGATCTCCGACCTGATCGGGGACGGCGCGCTGACGGTCAGCTCGCTGCCGCTGCTCGGCATGGGCCGCGACACCGCGGACGGGCGGCTGCACCTCAAGGGCGGGCGGCTCGCCGCGGACTGGACGACCGAGACCAGCGAGGCGCTGTTCACCCGCGTCCGCAAGACCATGCAGGGCATCGCGGACGTGCTCGGCGCGCACTACGCCGACAACCCGATGTGGTTCCGCAAGCGGATCATCACGGTGCATCCGCTGGGCGGCGCCCCGATGGGGGCGCACCCGGGCGAGGGCGTCTGCGACGCCTTCGGCGAGGTGTTCGGGTTCCCGGGCCTGTACATCGCCGACGGGGCGGCGATGCCGGGGCCGGTGGGCCCGAACCCCTCGCTCACGATCGCGGCGCAGGCCGACCGGCTCGCGACGCGGCTGCTGGAGGACCTGCCCGCCCGCGGGGGTGCGGGCGGGCCGGAGGGTGCGGGGACCGTCCCGTCCGACACGGGGGCCGAGCCGGCCGGGGGTGCCGGCTCGCCGGACGGGGCGGGGCGCGACTCGGCGTACGGCCAGGGCTCGGGGAGCCGCGGGGGTCCGGGGGGACCGTCCACCGCGGCGCCCGGCCGTACGTCGCTGTCGTTCACCGAGGAGATGAAGGGGTTCATCACCTACGGGGAGCGCGACCCGCGGATCGGGGAGCTGGCCGACGGGCGGATCCCGCTGGCGTTCCGGCTGACGATCACCGCGCACGACGTGGAGCGGTTCCTGACCGAGCCGGGCCACACCGCGGCGGCCGAGGGGTGGGTCGACGCGCGGGGGCACGGGGGCCGCCGCGAGGTGGAGCGGGGGTGGTTCAACCTGTTCGTCCCGGACGGCGGGGAGGACCGCCGGCTGATGAAGTACCGGCTGTACTTCACCGACGGGGCGGGCCGGCCGCTGACGCTCGCGGGGCACAAGAACGTCCTGCACGGTCCGCCGACGCGGATCTGGCCGGACACCTCCACGCTGTACGTGCGGCTGCTGGAGGGGCACGTCGCGGAGGAGGCGGAGGACGGGGCGCCGGTCGCGGGGGCGGGCGTCCTGCACATCCAGCTGTCGGACTTCGCGCGGCAGCTGACGACGTTCCGCACGTCCGGTCCGGACGGCCTGGAGACGCTGCTGCGGTTCGGCCGGTTCTTCGCCGGGGAGCTGTGGGAGGTGTACGGCCCGGACCACGCGGGCTGACCCCGTTCCAGGGGTGTTCGAGGGGGGCTCGAACGTGCAGGCCGAGGGAACTGCGGGGTGCTCTCGGCCTGCACCTTTTTCCGCAGCGGCTTCTGGCCGCTCCCGCCGCGGCGGGGGCGGCTAGAGGTCGCCGGCGCGGCGGGCGGGGCAGTCGGGCGGGCAGTGCTCGGCGTGCGCGGGCAGCCAGCGGGTGAAGGCGTCGATCATCGCCTTCAGGCCGAGGCGCAGGACCGGGCCGGTGCCGGGGATCAGCGGCTCGAAGTGGGCGTTCCAGCGGATGAACGTGCCGGTGCCGCGCTGGTCGAGATACACGTCGGAGCGGTAGCGGCGGACGGGCAGGCCCTTGAGCGCGATGTAGGCGAAGTGGGTGTCGGGCTCGTAGGCGACGGTCTGCTCGGCGGCCGGCCAGATCGCCTTGACCGCGCCGACGCCGTAGGTGGTGGTGTCGCCCTTGCGGGTCTGCTTGGCGGGGGTGGGGAACCTGCCCCACGCGCCCCACGCCTCGGGCACGGCGAGGTGCCGGAAGATCTCTCCGGGCGCGGCGGTGGTGGCGGCGGTCGCCTCGATCTCGTACGCCATGCTGTGCCCCTCCCGGTCGTGACTACCGCACGGTAGCCAGCCGGGTACCGGCGCACAAGCCCTTCGCTCCCCGGCGAGCCGGGCTCACGAGCGGGCGAGCCGGGCCCGGTAGACGGCGCGGGCGCGGTCGAGGAGATCCAGGTGCCCGGCGAGCTGTTCGGGGCCGTCGAGGCGGGCGGCGCGGCGGATCATCTCCTCCAGACCGTCGAGGTAGTCCAGGCACCAGCGCAGGTCGTCCTCGCGGGCCACGGGACGGCCGTCCACATGCAGGTGGACGGGGCTGGTGTGCGCGAACGCGCCGCCGCGGCTCATCGACCGCGGATGCGGCGGCCCCGCCGCGACGGCGACGACGTAGGTCGGCCGGTCGACGGTGATCTCCGCGGTGACCTCGCCGGGCGGGCCCTCGGCGACGACGCCGCCGGCGGTCCGCAGCTGGACGCTCGCGACCTCGGGGCCGACGGTCCGGGCCGTCACGGTGACGCGGTCGCCGGGCGCGAGGTCGAGGACGTCGCCGGGGCCGTGCCCGTCCACGTCCAGCTCCAGCCAGGGGCCGGTGGTGGCGAAGGTGCGGCCGTCCCGGACCGCGCCGGCGAACGACGCGGCGGTGAGCGGGCCGTCGACGCGGGCGTACACGCGTCCCCAGCCGGGCGGGCTGGACTGGTTGCCGCGCCGCTGGAACGACAGCATCGCGTCCGTCCCGGCGGTGGCGGCCAGCCGGTTCCCGGCGCCGAGGAGCCGCCGGTACATGACGGCGGTCGCCTGGATCGAGGAGTGGTTGACGACGTCGAGGGAGTCGACGAGGCCGAGCGCGGCGTCGGCGACGATCTCGCGGGCCGAGCAGTTGCGGCCGGACGTCAGCAGCGCGGCGGGCGGGTCGCCGTCGTTCACCGGCAGATGGAACGGGTGGCTGTAGCCCATGAGCGCGCCGCGTTCGCGCAGCTCGCGGTAGCCGTCGCCGTTCGGCGGCCAGTCGGGGGCGCCCGCGAACCCGGTGTGGTAGCGGCCGGGCGGCGCGTCCACGCCGAACGCGTACAGGTGGCCGAGCAGGTCGTTGCGGTACTCGACGCCGAGCCGGGCGAGGTGCGTCGCGTCCGACCAGGGCAGGTCGTCGCCGGCCCAGTGCTCCAGGGCCTCGCGGTCGTAGACGCGCTCGCCCGCCACGTTCCCGGCGACGAGGTTGAGGACGTGCAGGTCCTCGCCCTGCTGGACGGCGGCGGCCTGCGCGGGCGTCCCGACGGTGTCGCCCGTCCAGTTCATGTGGACGTGCATGTCGCCGCCGTACCAGCCGCGAGCGGCGGCGTCGTAGAGCCGCTGCGGGGCGAGCTCGACGAGGGTCTCGGCGCCGGCCTGCGGGGTGACGGCCTTCTCCGCGGTGTCGTGCTCCATGCCGCGGGTGACGCGGACGGTCAGCGGCTCGGCGGGGACGTCGAGGACGAGGTCGTCGCCGTGGAAGTAGGGGGTGCGGTGCGCGTCGATCCGCTCGGGGGCGCCGGCGGGGTACCAGCCCTGGCCGCCGGCGCCGATGACCGTCCAGCGGCACGGGACCCCGGCGCGCAGCCGCAGCCGCCCGGTGGGGACGCGCCTGACCAGCGCGCCGAGCGCGATCGGCGTGCCGTCGGCGGTGACGTCGCTGCCGGAGGTGATGGGGACGAGCCGGACGCCGCCGGGCGGGATCTCGTGGTCGGCGCCGTCGACGCGGACGGTGGCGGGCTCCGTGCGGGAGGAGTCGATGAGGAGCGTGGTGCGCAGGTCGCGGCCGTCGGGGAGCGCGCGCGGGACGCTCTCGAGCGACGCGCCGTCCGGGGTGAGGCGCAGCGCGGCGAGGTTGTCCAGGACGCGGCCGGCGAGGGCGTCGCGGACGACCTCGGCGGCGACGAGGTCGGGGACGCGCGCGTCGATCTCCTCGGCCGTGGCGTCCGGGTACCGCGCCAGGAGCTGCTGGAGGCCGGTGATCCAGAAGTCGGTCTCGTCCAGCAGGAACGCGCTGGTCTCGATCTGCCGGACGAAGGCGTTGGCGGGCTCTCCCCAGGTCGGGCCGTGCTCGCGCAGCAGCTCGCGGTACTCCTCCAGGGCCCTCGCGACCGCGGGCGGTAACGTCGGGTCGGCGTCGCACATCGTCGTCTCCCGGTGGTGGGGGGACCGTCAGCGTTACACGGAACCGGTGCGGCGCCTAGGGACCGCTTCCGGCCCCGGATGCGCCCTCCGCACCCCGGGTGGGGAAACGCACCACGGCGTATATGGATCTTGCTCCGTGGCCGTCACGCGGTGTGCGCGCGCGCCCGGAACGCGGCCGTCTTGACGCGGTTCTGGCAGGCGGTCGAGCAGAACCGGCGCTTGCCGTTGCGGGACGTGTCGACGTAGACGCGGTCGCAGTGCGGCGCGGTGCACACGCCGAGCCGGTCGTGCAGCTCGCCGCCGAGGACGACGGCGAGGCCGGTCGCGCAGGACGCGCCCCAGTCGGCGGTGATGGTGCCGCCGACGCCGTGGAAGTGCACGTGCCACGGCTCGCCGTCGTGGCGTTCCAGGCGGGGCCTGGCCTGGGTCTCCTCCAGCAGGCGGTTGACCTGCCCGGCGGCGGCGTCGAGGTCGCCGGCGGCGACGGCCTCGAAGACGGCGCGCAGCTCGCGGGCGACGGCGGCGAGCTCCCGCGCCTCGTCCTCGGTGAGGGCCGTCCGCCTGCTGATCCCGTCGAGGACCGCGAGGCCCGCGGCGACGACGTCGGGCACCGGGTAGGGGCGGCCCCGGCTCTCGCCCTCGGTCAGCCCGTTGACCAGCTTGACGGCGTGCGCCACGACGTCATCGGTGTGACTGTTGAAGTTCACTTGACCAGTTACGCCTTTCCGGTTTAGCGTGTAACCGTCCAAAGGCTACATGACAGTCACAGGAGGGGTCATGACGCTGCTCGACCAGGAGACCGCCGGCACCTGGATCGCGCGCTGGGACGCCCAGCAGGAGGGCTACGTGCCCGACCGCGAGGAGCGCTTCACCGCGATGATCGACGCGGTCGAGGCCGCCGCCGGCCGCCCCGACCCGCTGGTGCTGGACCTCGGCTGCGGGCCCGGCTCCCTCGCCGGCCGGATCCTGGACCGGATCCCCGGCGCCACCGTCGTCGCCGTCGACGCCGACCCGCTCCTGCTGTCGCTCGGCCGCGCCGTGCACGCCGGCCGCGACGGCATCTCCTTCACCGACCTCGACCTGCGCGAGCCCGGCTGGGCGGCCCGGCTGCGGCTGCCCCGGCAGGCCGATGCCGCCGTCTCCACCACCGCGCTGCACTGGATCTCCCCCGCGGGGCTGCGCGTCGTCTACGCCGAGCTGGCCACCCTGCTGCGGCCCGGCGGGCTGTTCCTGAACGGCGACAACCTGCACGTCGACGACGTCACGCCGGGCCTCGCCGGGCTGGACGGCGCGCTGCGCGAGCGCAGGAC
Organism: Actinomadura sp. NPDC048394; assembly: GCF_040651755.1. Lineage (NCBI taxonomy): Bacteria > Bacillati > Actinomycetota > Actinomycetes > Streptosporangiales > Thermomonosporaceae > Actinomadura > Actinomadura sp. NPDC048394. The sequence goes on from NZ_JBEZJL010000011.1 coordinate 148,485, forward strand.
GGCGCGCCACGCCGCCGCCGGCGCCCGCCCGGAGAACTGGGAGCAGTGGTGGGAGGCGATCGGCGCCGACCCCGCCTTCGCCGAGCTGCGCGGCGCGAGCAGCGAGGAGGTGACCGGCCACCACGGCTCGCCGTCGCGGCTGCTGTCCGCGCACGCCGACGCGCTGCGCGCGGCCGGCTTCGCCGAGATCGGCACCCTCTGGCAGCACGGCGACAACCGCCTGCTCGCCGCCCTCCTCCCCGGCTGAACGGCGGCCGCGCCCCGTCCGGGCCGAGGGCGGCGGGCACGCCCATTGGTCCGGACGGGACGGGGCGCCGTACCCTCATGATCGTTCAGGCTCGCCGGGACCCGGCGGCACCACGACGACGAGGATGAGGACCCAGATGAGCACAGCGGCTGACGGCGCCCCGGTCACCCTGGTCACCGGGGGCGGCAGCGGGATCGGCGCGGCCACCACCCGGATCCTGCTCGGCCGGGGCCACCGCGTCGCGATCACCGGGCGCGGCGAGGACCGGCTGAAGGCGTTCGCCGCCGACGCCGGGGACGCGCTGCTGACCTTCCCCGGCGACGCGTCCGACCCCGGCGCTGTCCAGGCGGCGGTGGACGGGACGGTCGCGGAATTCGGGCGGCTCGACCACGTGGTCGCCAACGCGGGGTTCTCCACCCACGACGACCTGGCGGACGGCGACCCGGAGCGGTGGCGGGAGATGCTGCTGAACAACGTGCTCGGCCCGGCGCTGCTGATCAAGGCGGCGCTGCCGGCGCTGCGCGCGGCCGGCGGCCGGATCGTGCTGGTCGGCAGCACCGCCGGGGTGAAGAACACGCCCGGCAACTTCTACTCGGTGACCAAGTTCGCGGTGTCGGCGCTGGCGGAGAACGCCCGGGTGCTCGTCACCGGCTCGGGCGTCGGCGTCACGCTGGTCTCCCCCGGCCGCGTCGAGTCGCCGTTCTGGGACTCCCGCGAGGACGGCGTGCCCGACGGCCCGGTCATGACGGCGGAGAACGTCGCCCAGTCGATCGCGTGGGCGCTGGCGCAGCCGGCGGGCGTCGAGGTCAACTCCGTCGTGCTGCGGCCGTCCGGCCAGGTGCACTGACCGCCCGCCGGGCCGGGTGCACTGACCGCCCGCCGGGCCGGGTGCCCGGCCCGGCGGCGCACCCGGCCCGCGGCCGTCAGCGGGCCATCCCGTACAGGTACTCGACGTGCAGCTTCAGGACCAGCCGCCCGTCCTGCACCATCACGCGCCGGTACTCGTCCCAGTCGGGGTGCTCGCCGCGGATGTCGCGGTACACCGCGACCAGCTCCTCCACGGCGGCGTCGTGCGGGTCGGCGGCCACCGCGGTCAGCTCGGCGGTGCCCTCGGCGACCGCGTACGACCAGCCGTCCGGCGCGCTGACGTGCAGGCTCGCCCGCGGGTCGCGGCGCAGGTTGCGGGCCTTGGCGCGGTCCGCGGTGATCGAGACGCGGATCAGCCGGGACGCCGCGTCGAAGTGGTAGTTGACGTTGGACAGCTGCGGCCGCCCGTCCCGCTTGAGCGTGGCCAGCACGCCGAGGTCCCGCTCCTGCAGCAGCCTTGCCAGCGCCGCGTCGTCCGCCATCGTCCGCCTCCCGGGTCGTGATCGTCTCCTGGGCACAACCGCGCCCGGTTCCGATCACTTCCCGGGCGGACGGTCCCGGACACCGGTCAGCGCGCCGCCAGCGCCGGGAAGTCGAACACGCGGGCGTCGCCGGCCGGCCCCTCGCCGCCCGGCCCGCCGCTCCCGCCGCTCTCGCCGCCGGTGCCGCCGGCGGGTGCGAGCGCGGTCCGGTCGGTGAGGATGTGGCCGCGGAACACCGCGCCCTTGGCGGTGACCTTGATCGGCTGGAACGCGTCCGGGCTCAGCGCGCAGAACCCGGTCCGCACCACGTCGTCGAAGAGCGAGTCCGAGACCACGTAGGCCAGGTCGCGCTCCGGGTCGGCGGACAGCAGGCGGCGCAGCGGCCCGGCGTCCAGCAGCCGCTGGACGACGATGGGCGCGTCGCCCGCGGGCCCGAACGGCCCGGCGGTCAGCGTGCCGTGGTGCAGCGAGAGCCGCACCCGCAGCCGGAACCGGGCGCCCGCCTCGGCCGCCGCGCGGTTGATCTCGCGCAGCGCGCCCGCGAGCCCGATGGCGAAGTCGCCCGCCACCGGCGCGGGGTCGATCCCGTCCGGGAGCGTGGCGAGCTCGCCGTCGCCGCCGACCTGCTTGTCCCAGCGGGACCGGTCGAGGCCGACGCCGCGCGCGGCCCGGTCCAGCGCCTCCGACAGCTGGCGCTGGGCGAGCAGCTGCTCGCTGGTGTCCCGCTTGCTGTACCCCTGGATGTCCACCGCCATCAGCAGGCGGTAGTGCAGCGCGTGTCGCTCGTTCCCTTCCACTCCGAAACCGCCCCTCGTCCTCCGAGCAAATAAAGGGCCGGTTGCCCCGCATTCGCTCCAGTGTGGAGTGAGTGTTGCCTGATGGAGGATCGCCGCGGTCGTCCGGGTGTCAAAGGGGGGTCGTGCGTCGCCTCCTCCGCCCTCGTGTGACGTCGTTTCCGGTCACTTGGACGGGACGGCGGCGCCGTCGGCGCCCTCAAGTAAGTAATACCTAGCGAACAAGGAAGGGCGCTACCGGAATAACCGCCGCAAAACGGCGAGCGGGGCCGGTGTCCGATGCCGTTTCCGACCCCACTTGAACCGGCCGTCGCCTCCGTCGCGTACTGCCTCCCGACGCGACACCCGGCGCACCGCGCACCGTCCCGTGCGCCGCGTCCCCGCCCCCGCACCCGCCGGAGAGCACGATGGCCAACAGATCGTCCACCGCAGCGCCGTCCCGCGCCCGCCCGCCCGCCGCGTCCGGCCCGTGGAGCTGGTTCCGCGGCCCGCGGCCCGCCGGCGCGGTCGACGACCAGGTGATCGTGACCGAGCTCTACCGGGTGTACGGCCGGCCGCTGCTGTCGTTCGTGCTGCGGCTCACCGGCGGCGACCGGCACTGGGCCGAGGACGTGGTGCAGGAGACCATGATCCGTGCCTGGCGCAGCGCGCACCAGCTCGACGAGAACGCCGCGTCGCTGCTGCCGTGGCTGGCGACCGTCGCGCGCCGGATCGTCATCGACGACCAGCGCCGCAAGAACGCCCGGCCGCAGGAGGCGGGCGAGGGGCCGCTGGAGAACATGCGCGTCCCGGACGGGCTGGAGGATCTGCTGCGCTCCGTCGTCGTCTCCGAGGCGCTGCTCGCGCTGTCGCCCGCGCACCGCGAGGTCCTCAACGAGACCTTCTTCCGGGACCGGTCGGTGAACGAGGCCGCCCGGCATCTCGGCATCCCGGTCGGGACGGTGAAGTCGCGGGTCTACTACGCGCTCCGGGCGCTGCGGGTCGCCCTGGAGGAGAGGGGCGTGACGCCATGACCGCGCCCGCCGCGCACGTCGACGTCGGCGCGTACGCGCTCGGCCTGCTGGAGGAGCCGGACCGGCGCGCCTTCGAGGCGCACCTGTCGACCTGCCTGCCGTGCCACGAGGAGCTGGCCGCGCTCAGCGGCGTCGCCGCGACCCTCGACGGCATCGGCCCGATCGCCGAGGCGCCGGGCGGGCTGCCCGAGCCGGCGCCGGTGCCGGAGCTGCTGCACCGCCGCATCCGGCGCGAGCGGCGCGGCCGCGCGACGCGGGCGCTGGTGGGCGCCGCCGCCGGGCTCGTCCTGCTGGGCGGGGCGCTCGGCGCCGGGTACACCGTCGGCGCCGACCGGTCCCCCGCTCCCGCGCGCGCTTCGAGCGGCGCCGACGGCGCTGCCGCGCTGCTGCGCGACGGCCACCAGGTGAGCGCCACCGACGCGGGGACGGGCGCGTCCGGGACGGTCGCCATGCAGGGCACCCCGTGGGGCAGCCGTGTCGCGCTGCGGCTCAGCAAGGTCCGCGGGCCGCTGGAGTGCGAGCTGGTCGCGGTGGACGCCGCAGGCCGTGCCCACACGGTCGCCGGCTGGTCCGTCCCCGCCAAGGGGTACGGCCTGCCCGGTTCGCCGCAGCCGCGGCTCACGGTGCAGGGCGGCGCCGCGATCAAGCCCGCCGACATCAGCCGGTTCGAGGTCCGCACGCTCGGCGCCGGCGCGCGGACGCTGCTCACCGTCCCCGCCTGACCCGGCGGTCAGGGCGTGACGGGGACCACGGGGACGCGTCCCATAGGCTGGGCGGATGAGCAGGACCCGACCGTCCCCCGGCCCGCGGCTGATGCTGCCCGGCCTCCGCGAGGCCTACGCCGCGTTCGTCCGGGAGGCGGACGCGCTGCCCGCGCTGCCCGGCGCGCTCCAGGCCGAGGTGTGGACGTCCGCGCAGCTCGGCACGCTGGAGGCCGCGGCCCCGCACGAGGCGGGCCGGCGCGCCGCGCTCGGCGACCTGATCATGTCGCTGCGGGCGGCGGCGACGCCCGGCGCCCGGACGTTCCTGCGCGCGCTCGCCGCGATCGGCCCGGCCGTCGGGCGCACCGCCGCGGGCAAGGCGGCGGACGCGCTGCGCGACCTCCCGGCGGCGCCGTGGGAGGGCATGCTCGGCCGCGTCGTCCCCGGGCAGGCGTGGCTGATCCAGGAGGGGCCGCTGGACGGCGACCGCCTGGTCTGCGAGTTCCGCTACGCGGACGCCGGCACGGCGGGCATGCACGCGCTGGCGGTCCGGCTGACCTATGGCGACGCCCCCACCGAGGTCGTGATCGTCGGTGACGTCCCGGCGCTGATGACGGCGGCGCGGCAGGCGATGCAGGCCGAGCTGTGCGTCGTCCAGCCCTACGACGCGGCGGCCGTGGGCGAGCGGCTCCGCACCGCGCTAAACGGCGCGGAACCGCTGCCCGAGGCGTGCTACCCGGCCCTGGCGCTGGCCCGGCACCGGGCCGAACTGCTCCCCTGACGACCGGGCCGATCCCCTGGAGGCCGGGCTGCTCCGCTAGCGGCCGAGGGCGCGGTGGCGGCGGACGGCCAGCGGGAAGAACACCGCCGTGATCGCCAGCGGCCACGCGACGGCGAGCAGCACGCTGTGGTCGGACGCCCACGACCCGCTCGCCAGCGCGGCCTGGGACGGGTCGCCGAACAGGTCGCGGCACGCCGTCACGGTCGCCGACATCGGGTTCCATTCGGCGACCGCCCCGAGCCAGTCCGGCATCGTGCTCGGCGCGACGAGCGCGCTGGACAGGAACCCGACCGGCCACACCAGGATCTGGATCATCATCACCGACTCGGGGCCCTTGGCGACCAGGCCGAGGTAGACCCCGGCCCAGATCAGCGCGAACCGCAGGAGCAGCAGCAGGCCGAGGCCCGCGAGCGCCGGGCCGATCCCGTCGTGGACGCGCCAGCCGATCAGCACGCCGCACAGCGCCATGACGGTGAGCGCGAGCAGCGAGTCGAGCAGGTCGGCGGCGCCGCGGCCGACGACGACGGCCGACGGCGCCATCGGCATCGCCCGGAACCGGTCGGAGACGCCCCGGGCGGCGTCCACCGCGATCGCGGTGAAGGTGCTCTCGACGCCGAACACCATGGTCATCGCGAACATGCCGGGGACGATGAACGCCCGGTAGTCCCCGCCGGGCACCTCCATCTGGCCGCCGAACAGGTAGCCCATCATCAGCACGACCATGACCGGGAACAGCAGGTTCATGGCGAGCTGCTCGGGGCGCTTCGCCCAGTGGGCGAGGGCGCGCAGGGTGAGCGTCCAGCCGTCGGCGGCCGCCCAGCGCAGCCGTCCGAGCGGGGTGCGCGGGATCTGCGGAACGTACGGTGCCGTCACGCGGACACCTCCTCGTCGTCGTGGGCCGGCTCGCCCTGCTGCGCGGCGGGACCGCCGGTGAGGTGCAGGAACACCTCGTCGAGCGTGGGGCGGCGCACGCCGATGTCGGCGACCCGTACGCCCGCCTCGTCCAGCGCGCGGACGGCGCCGGTGAGCGCGGCGACCCGGTCGGGGACGGGCGCGCCGACGGTCAGCGCGTCGGCGTCCACCTCCGGTTCGGCGCCGGACACCCGCGCGGCGATCGCGGCGGCGGCGCCGAGCGCGCCGGGGTCCTCGACGACGATCCGCAGGTGGTCGCCGCCGAGCCGGGACTTCAGCCGGTCCGGGGTGCCCTCGGCGATCACCCGGCCGCGGTCGATCACCGACACGGCGTCGGCGAGCCGGTCGGCCTCCTCCAGGTACTGGGTGGTGAGGACGACGGTGGTGCCGCCGCCGGCGAGCGCGCGGACCGCGTCCCACACCTCGATCCGGCTGCGCGGGTCGAGGCCGGTGGTGGGCTCGTCGAGGAACAGCACGGCCGGCGCGAGGATCATCCCGGCGGCCAGGTCGAGGCGGCGCCGCATGCCGCCGGAGTACTTCCCGGCGGGCCGGTCGGCGGCGTCGGCGAGCCGGAACCGCTCCAGCAGCTCGTCCGCCCGCCGCCGCGCCCCGCGGGCGCCGAGGTGGTGCAGGCGGCCGAACATGACGAGGTTCTGCCGGCCGGTGAGCACCTCGTCGACGGCGGCGTACTGGCCGACGAGGCCGATCCGGGTCCGGACCAGCTCGGGGGCCCGGACGACGTCGTGCCCGGCGACGGCGGCGCGGCCGGCGTCCGGGCGGGCGAGCGTGGCGAGGACGCGCACACAGGTGGTCTTGCCGGCGCCGTTGGGGCCGAGCAGGCCGTGCACGGTGCCGGCGGGGACCCGCAGGTCCAGACCGTCGAGGGCGGCGGTCGCGCCGTAGGTCTTGCGCAGTCCGGCCGCGTCGACCGCGGCCCGTGGCTCTGTCATGGATCTCCCGAAACTCCGTACGCAATACGGATTAACCATCGCGGAGACTATAACGTACGTCGTACAGAATTTCATCCCTGGGAGGATACGACGGTGACGACCGAGTACAGCGGGGGCGGCGACCCGCGGCGCAGCCTGGAACTCCTGTGGGGCGTGCCCGACCGGCCCAAGCGCGGCCCGAAACCCAAGCTCAGCGCCGAGCGGATCGTCCGCACCGCGATCGCCGTCGCCGACGCCGAGGGGCTGGACGCGCTGTCCATGCGCCGCATCGCCGACGAGCTCGGCGTCGCGCCGATGTCGATCTACACCTACGTCCCGGGGAAGGCCGAGCTGATCGACGTCATGCTCGACCGCGCCATGGCCGAGCTCACCCCCGCCGACGGCGTCGAGGGCGGCTGGCGCGCCAGGCTGGAGCACATCGCGCGCGACAACTGGGACCTCTACCACCGCCATCCCTGGCTGCTGCACGTCGCCGCCGTCCGCCCGCCGATGGGGCCCGCCGTGTTCGCCAAGTACGAGGCGGAGCTGCGCGCCGTCGACGGCATCGGCCTCACCGACCTGGAGATGGACTCCGTCGTCGCGCTCGTCACCGGCTTCGCCGAGAGCTCGGCGCGCGTCTCGGTCAACGCCGCCGAGGCCGAGCGGCGCAGCGGCATGACCGACGCCCAGTGGTGGGAGTCCCTCGCGCCGCTGCTGGAGGAGATCGACACCGGCGGCGAGGACTACCCGCTCAGCTCCCGCGTCGGCACCGCCGCCGGCATGGAGCACAACGCCGCCGTCGCCCCCGCGCACGCCTTCGAGTTCGGCCTGGCCCGCATCCTCGACGGCATCGAGGTCCTGATCGCCTCCCGCGCCTGACCCCGGCCGCGGAGCGCGCGGGGGTCAGCGGCGGGGCTTGGTGCGGCGGGTCGGCTGGGCCGTGGTGGGGTCTTCGGGCCAGGGGTGCTTGGGGTAACGGCCGCGCAGCTCCGCCCGGACGGCCTTGTAGCCCTCGCGCCAGAACGTCGCGAGGTCCGCGGTGACGGCCGCCGGACGGCCCGCCGGCGACAGCAGGTGCACCACCAGCGGCACCCGCCCGCCCGCGAGCCGGGGCGCCGCGTCCCAGCCGAACAGCTCCTGCAGCTTCACCGCCAGCACCGGACGCTCCTCGGCGTAGTCGACCCGGATCCGCGACCCCGACGGCACCTCGATCCGCTCCGGCGCGTACTCGTCGAGCCGCGACGCCGCCTCCCACGGCAGCAGCCCGCGCAGCATCGCCGCCACGTCGACCCGCCGCAGGTCGGCCCGCCGCCGGGCGCCGGCCAGCCACTCGGGCGCGCGGTCCAGCAGCGCCGCGTCGTCGACGGCCGGCCACGGCTCCCCCAGCGCACCGTGCAGGAACGCCAGCCGCTCGCGCAGCGCCACCGCCGCGGGCGTCCAGTTCAGCAGCCCGAGGCCCTCGGCCCGCACCCCGTCGAGCAGCGCCGCCCGCACCAGTTCGGGGTCGGGGTCGCGCAGCGGCCGCGCGTCCAGCTCGATCGCGCCGAGCCGCTCGACGCGCCGCGCCGACACGTCCCCGTCCCGCCAGGCGACCTCGTCCGCCGTCTCCAGCAGGGGCGCGGCCGCGGCCCGGGCCACGTCCTCGTCGATCACGACGGCCTGCCGCACCCGCGCCGACGCCGACCCGGCCGGACGGTCCGCCGCCGCCACCGCGACCCACTGGGGCCGCGCGCCGGCCAGCGCCGACCCGTCCGCGAGCACCGCCCCGGTCCCGGACGCCATCAGGTACCCGCCGCCGCCCGGACGCGCCCGCGCCACCCGCTCCGGGAACGCCAGCGCCACCACGCTCCCCGCCACCAGATCGTCACCACCGCGCGCGGGCTTTGCGGGCCGGGCGGCGGCCGCGGTGAGGGCCCGGTCGAGGCGGCGGGTCTCGTCGCGCCAGCGGGCGGCGTGGGCGTCGGCGGGCCGGGGCTGGCGGCGCAGCGCCCGCCAGGCCGCGGTGAGGTCGTCGCCGGCCGCACGGGGCGGCGGCTCGGACAGCAGCGCGACGATCTGGGCGGCGTCGCGCGCGCCGACCTCGCGCGCGCCGTCGAGGAGGGCGCGGGCCAGCCGGGGGTGCAGGCCGACGCTCGCCAGCACCCGCCCGCGCGGGGTCACCCGCCCGTCGCGGACGGCGCCGAGGGCGTGCAGGACGGCGCGGGCGGCGTCCATCGCGGCGGCGGGCGGCGGGTCGGGAAGCGCGAGGCCGTGCGCGTCCGGGTCGCCCCAGCAGGCGGCCTGGAGGGCGAACCCTGCGAGGTCGGCGAGCTCGATCTCCGGGCGGGGGCGCGCGGGCAGCCGGTCGTGCTCGGCCTGCGTCCAGCACCGGTAGACGGTGCCTGGCGCCTCGCGTCCGGCGCGGCCCGCGCGCTGCTCGGCGGTGGCGCGGGACGCGCGGACGGTGGTGAGCGCGCCGAGCCCGCGGGCGTGGTCGGTGCGCGGCTCGCGGGCCAGCCCGGCGTCCACGACGATCCGCACGCCGGGGACGGTGAGGCTGGACTCGGCGACGGAGGTGGCGAGGACGACGCGGCGCCCGGCGGCGGGCGCGAGGACGGCGTCCTGCACCGCCGGCGGCGCCTGCCCGTGCACCTGCAGCACCTCGGCGGGGACGCCCGCGAGCTGCCCGGCGACGCGCGCGATCTCCCCCACGCCGGGCAGGAAGCACAGCACGTCGCCGTCGCGTTCGGCGAGCGCGCGCCGGACGGTCGCGGCGGCGTGCGCGAGGAGCGCCGGGTCGACCCGCATCCCGTGCGGCGGCGGGACGGGCCGCGGCGGCGGCGCCCACACGACGTCGACGGGGTGCAGCGCGGCCTCGGTCTCCACCACCGGCACGGGACCGTCGCCGCCGCCGAGGAGCCGGGCCCACGGGCCGGTGTCGGCGGTGGCGGACGCGGCGACCAGGCGCAGGTCGGGGCGGAGGGCCGCGCGGACGTCCAGCAGGAACGCCAGCGCGGTGTCGGCGTCGAGGTGCCGCTCGTGGCACTCGTCGAGGATCACCGTGCCGACGCCGTCGAGGCCGGGGTCGTCCTGCAGGCGCTGGAGCACCACGCCGGTGGTGACGACGTCGACGCGGGAGCCGGGCCGCGACTCGCCGCGGACCGTCACGCCGACGCTGCCGCCGACGCGCTCGCCGAGCAGCCAGGCCATGCGGCGGGCGGCGGCGCGGGCGGCGAGCCGGCGGGGCTCCAGCACGAGGACCTTGCCCTCCGGGGCCGGTGCGCCGGCGGCGGGGAGGGCGAGGCCGGCCAGCGCGAGCGGGACGAGGGTGGTCTTGCCGGTGCCGGGCGGCGCGGCGAGGACGGCGGCGCCGCGGGCGGCCAGCGCGGCCCGCAGCCCGGGGACGGCCTGGCGGACGGGCAGGTCCTCGGCGGCGCTGATGTGCATCCGTCCAGTGTGGCGGCAGACGACGGTACCGGTGGCCGCGGGTGATCGTCCATGTGAGAAATGCCACCGGCCCGAAAGGCGCTCTGCGGGTTACGGTGATAGTTGCATCGCGCATTTCACAATTGCCCTAGAACGCTCTAAAGTTCTGCCCAGGAATCGGCCCCGCAACCTCCGCAAAGTACCAGGTAAGCAATGCTTCGGGCCAGGAAGTTGCTTTACCGTTTGGTTTCCCTCACCTCGCCGCGTGTGGCGGCAATCGGCCGTCTTTCGCCATAATGAGGCCGTCGTCGCAGGTGCTGGAGGTTTGGGGATGCTCGGCGATTCCATCTATATCCGCGGGCGCGAGGCGTTCACCGGCGGTTCGCCCCAGGCGGTTTACGAGGAGCTCTGGCAGCGCGGCCGAAAAGGGCGGTTGCGGACCCGCGCAATTCTGGCGATCGCGGCGCTGGTGTTGTGCGGGATGCTGGTCAACCCTGTTTTCGGGGTCGTGGCGGCCGTCCTGCTCGCGTCCGCCGACGCGCTGGTGCACTGGCGGCTGTACAACGCGTCCCGGGTGTGGCGGCGCGGCCTGCGCGGCGTCGAGCGGATGGACCGGACGCTGCGCCTCACCCTGGAGCGGCGCGGCCACCGGGTGCTGCACGGCCGGGTCGTGCCCGGGCACGAGACCGCGGACGAGCTGGTCGTCGGGCCGGGCGGGGCGTGGCTGGTGCACAACGAGGCGTGGGCCCCGGACGCGGAGATCTCCCATCACGGCGGGCGGCTGTTCATCGACGGCCGCACCCAGTCGAAGCTGGTGAAGGGCCTGACGGCGCGGGCCGCCGCCGCGGAGCGGCTGATCTCCGAGCGGTACGGCGCGCCGGTGACGGTGACGCCCGTCCTCGCCGTGCACGGCGGCAAGCTGGCCCGGTCGCCGTTCACCGCGGACGGCATCGTGTTCGCGCCGCCGCTGCGGCTGGTGCGCTGGATGCGCCGCAACGCGACCGCCGAGCACTCCGCCGAGGAGGTCGAGGCGATCGCGCGGGCCGCGGTGCACAGCCTGCCGATCGGCGGGCGCATCATGACCGACGCTCCCCCGCCGCCCTCGCGGGTCTCGGTCGCGAAGCAGCCGCCGTCCGAAACCCCCGTGACGGCCGCCTCCGTGACGGCCGGACCCGTGACCGCCGACCCGGTGGAGCCCGCCTCCGCGGAGGTGGCCGCCGCTGAGGCCGGCGGCGGCGACGCGGTCACCACGGCGGTCTGACCCGCCCCGCCCGCGACGGAACGAGGGCCGATGATCGTGTTGGAGAGGGACGAGCGCCGCGCGCCCGCCGGAACCGGCGCGGGACCGGCGGGCGCGCGGTTCCCGTCCGTCCTGGCGGAGCGGCGCGGAGGGTCAGCCGCCGGAGCGCGCGCGGCGGGCGGTGCGGCGCAGCCACAGCAGCCCCACCACCGGCAGGACCAGCGGGACGAACCCGTACCCTTCGCCGTACCCGGACCAGACCGTGGCGTCCGGGAACGCCGCGCGGTCGACCAGGCTGAGCGTGCCGATCGCCAGGACGCCGGCCAGCTCCACCGAGCACGCCGTGACGGCGACCCGGAACGACGCCCGGCCGCCGCGGGCCAGCGCGACCGTCGCCAGGACGTAGACGGCCGCGGCGAACGCCGACAGGGAGTAGGCCAGCGGCGCGTCGGAGAACTTGGTGCCGATCTGCACGCCCGCGCGCGCACCGGCCGCGAGCGCGAAGATCGCGTAGACGGCGACCAGCAGCCGGCCGGGGCCGCTGCCGGTGCCGGTGCGGACCCGCTCGCCGCCGGGACGGGCGGCGGCCGGTTCGCCGGTGACGCCGGTGTCGGGCTCAGGCACTGCCGCTCCACAGCTGGTTCATTCGGACGATCATGACGGCGACGGCGACGCCGGCGACCACCAGCACCGCGGAGCCCCACCGGGTCCGCTCCAGCAGCCCCCAGGCGGCGCCCGCGACCGGGATCACCAGGACGGCCAGCAGGTAGCCGATGAACGTGGCGGGGTGCTTCGGCCCCTCGTCGCCCGACAGCCTGACGAACCCGACGACGGCCTGCGCGATCAGCAGCACCTCCAGCACCCCGAGCCCGATCAGGTCGGGGAGCCCCATCGCGCGCCCGCGCAGCGCCGTCACCAGCGCGTACACGGCGATGAGGAGCGCCACCACGATGATCACGGTGGCCAGGACGGTCGTCACGCACAGAAGAGTACTACCGGCTGTAGAGCAAGCGGTCCGCGCATGCCGCCCGCCATGGCAGCATGGCGAGCGTGAATTCGCTGCAGTGGCTCAACCTGACCCGGCACGGTGAGAGCACCGGCAACCTCGCCTACCGGGCCGCGGAGGGCACCGACGCCGAGGAGACGGGGATCCGCGAGCGCGACGCGGACACCCCGCTGTCGGACCTGGGCCGGGCGCAGGCGGCGGCGCTGGGCCGCTGGCTCGCCGCCCTCCCCGAGGACGAGCGGCCGACGCTCGTCGCGGTGTCCCCGTACCTGCGGACGCTCGACACCGCCCGCATCGCGCTCGCCGAGACGTCCTACGCCCACCCGCAGGACCCGGACGGGCTGCGGATGACGGTGGACGAGCGGCTCCGCGACCGCGAGCAGGGCATCCTGCAGGGCCTCACCTGGGTCGGGGTGCAGCGCCGGCACCCGGACGAGGCCGACCGGCTGAAGCGGCTCGGCAAGTTCTACTACCGCCCGCCGGGCGGGGAGTCCTGGGCGGACCTGGCGCTGCGGCTGCGCAGCTTCTACCGCGACCTGGAGGCCGACGCGCCCGGCGGCCGGGCACTGGTGGTCACCCACGACGCAATCGTGGTGATGACCCGCTACCTGGTGGAGGACCTGACCGAGCAGCAGGTGCTGCAGGTGGAGAAGGAGCCGGTCGCGAACGCGTCGGTGACGCGGTGGCGGCACGACGGCGGCGGGCTGAGCGCCGTCTGCTACAACGAGTGCGCACACCTGGTCAACGCGGGCGTCGGCTCCTAGAGCGCCCGACTCGTAGCCCGCGTCGGCTCGCGGCCGCATCGGCTCGTGGCCGCGTCGGCTCGTGGCCGCGTCGGCTCGTGGCCGTATCGGCTGGTAGTCGCCTCGGCGTCCGTGGGGGCGGCGGCTTCTAGTCGTCGAGGAGGCGGGCGCGGCGGGTGGCGACGGCCGCGAGGCGCGGGTCGTCCTGCGGGAGCACGTCCCTGAGCCGCTCCAGCGCCTCCAGGTCGGCGCGGCCCTGTTCGGTCTGGGCGTAGGTCCACAGCGCGTCGGCGCCGCCCCGGTCCAGCGCGGACCGGCGGATCCGCACCGCCAGCTCGTCGCGCTCGGCGCGCACGGCGGGCGCGTCCGAGCGGGGCAGCAGCTCGCCGTCGTAGAGCCGGACGGCGGCGGCGACGTCGCCCTCGTCCAGCAGCCGCCGGACGGTGAGGAAGTCGGCGTCGATCGCGCAGTCCAGCCGGTACGGCTTGGCGCGGACGAGCCCGCCGAGCTGCGCGCGCAGCCGGTGGATCTCGGCGCGGACCGTCACCGGGCTGCCGTCGTCGCCGTACAGGTGCCAGGACAGCCGGTCGCCGCTGAGGCCCTCGGGGTGCAGCGCGAGCAGCGCGAGGATCTCCGCGTGCCGCAGCGTCAGCGGCAGGTGGACGCCGTCGAGCCGCGCGGACGGCTGGTCGGTGCCGAGCAGCGCGAGGGTGAGCAGCGGGCGCCGGTCCGGGACGGGGCGGCCCGCGGCGTGGCCGCCGGACGCGGTCCCCGACGGCGGCCGCAGCAGGTACACCTCGCCGAGCGGCTCGGCCAGCGCGACGCGGCCGTCGGGCAGGGTGAGGGCGCGGCCCTCGGACGGCACGGCGAGCCGCACGCCCCGCCAGTCCTCGCGGGCGGCGGCGAGGATCCGCCCGGACGCGGTGACCAGCACCCCTGCGCCGCGCAGCTGCCCGAGGAACCGCTCGCGCAGCCGCTCGTCGCGCCGCCGCATGTCGACCTCCAGCCGGGACTCGGCGAGCCGCGCGGCGGCGGCGACCAGCGCGACCGTCGCCGGGTGCAGCGCCGCGACGGTGGCGCTGACGTCGATGCAGCCGATCACCCGGCCGGTGTCGGGGTCGGTGATCGGGGCGCCGGCGCACGACCAGCGGTGCAGGACGTGCGCGACGTGCTCGGTGGCGTACACGTACTCGGCGCGGCCGGTGGCGAGGGCGGTGCCGATGCCGTTGGTGCCGACGGCGGCCTCCGACCAGCAGAACCCCTCCATCAGCCCGATCCGCTCGGCCTCCCGGCGGACGGCGGGCGGCCCCTGCGTCCACAGCGCCCGCCCCGCCTCGTCGGTGATCACCATCAGGTGCTCGGTCTCGTCGGCGACGTGCCGCAGCAGGTCGCGCAGCAGCGGCAGGTGCGGGTCGAGCGGGTGCGCGCCGCGGGCGTCGGCGACGGTGTCGCGGTCGAACACCAGCGGCGCCGCCGCCACCTCGGCGCCCACGCCGGCGTCGCGCGAGCGCCGCCACGACTCGGCGATCGGCGGGCGCGCGGCGACCGCCTGCTTCTGCACCACCATCAGCGCCTTTCCCCTGCGGAGACAACCTCGACGGGTTTGAGGATCGGCCCATCGGGCGGGCGTTGCAACCGGTTCGCGGGAACCCGGGCGGACCGGATACGCCACGGTGCGTGTTCACTCGGTCGCAACGTGCATGCAACGTCGGGGCGCCTAACGTTCCGTCCCGCTGGGAGCCGAGGGCCATCCTGTGGGCCCCGCCGCCCCGAGCGCGTCCGGGGGGAATGCGCACGGGGCGGCGGGCCGGGCCGGGCGCGCCGCTCCCGCGCTCGAGGGGGAATGGAGACCAATGCTCTGCCTGACGTGTCACCGGGTCCGCCCGGCGCTCGACCGGACGGACTACACCGCCGACCGCGCCCTGCTCATCGTCCGCCGCGGCCTGTGCGGGTGCGGCGCTCCACCGGCGCGCGCCGGCCGCAGGCGGCGGGCGGGCAGCGCGGCCGCCGGGACCGGCGGGGCCGCCGAGGCGTCCGGGGGCCCGGCCGCCCAAACCCCGGGAACCGGTCCGGAACCGGCGAACAACCCGGGAAGTACATCTCCCGTTTCCCGGCGGTTCGCCTAGAGTTTAAGGAGAATCCATTCGACAGCCCCTGGGGGGAGCCATGACCGTGATCCCGGGTCTCGTCCGCCGCGCCGCCACCGAGGCGGAGCACCGGCTGCGCGCCGGTGCCGGTCTGCTCGTCAGACTCGGCCGGGACCTGGAACGGTCGGCGGAACTGGAACGGTTCCTGCCCTCCTACGGGGAGCGGGTGCGCCTGCTGGAGGATACCGTCCGGGAGCAGGACGCGGCGCTGCGCACCCGCGACGAGGAGGTGCGCGGGCTGCGCGCCGAGCTGGACTCGCTGGTCGCGCAGCTGAACGACCGGCTGCTGCCGCGCATCGACGAGCGGATGGACGACACCGAGCGCGACCTCGCGGCGGTCGCCACGAGCCTGATCCGCACCGGCCGCGACACCGCCGGGCACGGCACCCGGCTGGAGGCGGCCGAGCGGCGGATCGGCGACCTGCGCACCAAGCTCGCGCAGCTGGAGCAGCGCGCCGGCCTGTGGCGGGACCTGCAGGCGACGATGGCGCGGCTCGGCGAGGACGTGGACGCGCTGCGCGCCCGGGCGGCGCTGCGCGCGGCGGACCCGCCCGCCGCCGAGCCGGCGGTCGCGCCCGTCGCCCCGGTCGCGCCGGTCGCGCCGGTCGGCACGGACCGCGTCACCGACCGTCCCGCCTGAGGCCGCGACCGCGTCACGGGCCGTCCGACCTGGGGCCGCGGCCGCGTCACGGGCCGTCCCGTCCGAGGCCGCGGCGCCGGGACGCTTCCGGTGTTCGGGACAATGGGGGCATGACCTTCGCCATTCCCGATCCCCAGCGCGGTTTCGCCAGCGACAACCAGGCCAGCGTCCACCCCGAGATCCTCGCGGCGCTCGCCGCGGTGAACGAGGGCCATCAGCCCGCCTACGGCGACGACGCCGTGACGGCGCGGCTGCGCGAGGTGATGCGGGGGCACTTCGGCGCCGCGGCGGAGGTGTTCCCGGTGTTCAACGGGACGGGCGCGAACGTGGTGTCGCTGCAGGCGATGTCGCAGCCGTGGAGCGCGGTGGTGTGCCCGGAGTCGGCGCACATCAACACCGACGAGTGCGGCGCGTCCGAGAAGATCGCCGGGCTGAAGCTGATCACGGTTCCGGCGGCGGACGGGAAGCTGACGCCCGGGCTGGTCGAGCGGTACGCGACGGGGTTCGGCAACATCCAGCGCCGCCAGCCGTCCGCGGTGTCGATCACGCAGAGCACCGAGCTCGGCACCCTGTACACGCCGGAGGAGGTCGCGGCGGTCGCCGCCGCGGCGCACGAGCGGGGCCTCGGCGTGCACATGGACGGCGCGCGGATCGCCAACGCCGCCGCGGCGCTCGGGGTGCCGATGCGCGCGTTCACGACCGACGCGGGCGTGGACGTGCTGTCGTTCGGCGGCACCAAGAACGGGCTGCTGCTGGGCGAGGCGATCGTCGTGCTGAACCCGGACGCGGTCCGGGGGCTGGCGTTCCTGCGCAAGTCGGGCATGCAGCTGGCGTCGAAGATGCGGTACGTGTCGGCGCAGCTCGTCGCGCTGCTGGAGGGTGACCTGTGGCTGCGCAACGCCGCGCACGCGAACGCGATGGCGCGGCGGCTGGCGGACGCGGCGGGCGCGCTGCCCGGTGTGAAGATCACCCAGGACGTGCAGGCGAACACGGTGTTCGCGATCGTCCCGAAGGACGCGGCGGAGCGGGTGCGCGAGCGGTTCGCGTTCTACACCTGGGACGAGCGGACGGGCGAGGTCCGCTGGGTGTGCTCGTTCGACACCACCGAGGACGACGTGGACGCCTTCGTCGCGGCGCTCGCCGCGGAACTGGACGCCTGACCTGCGGGGGCGTCCCGGCCGGCGAGCCGGGGCGTCCCGATCAACGGGAGGTAGGCAAGCGCTTCTTTGGCCGGCGGGTTATCGTGGCCCCGAACTGGATTCGGTATCAGGAGGGCGAGCCCGAGATGACCAACCGCACCTTCGTCGTGGGCGTGGGCATGACCAAGTTCGAGAAGCCGGGCTCCCGCGACTGGGACTACCCCGACATGGCCAAGGAGGCCGTCGGCAACGCGCTGCAGGACGCCGGCGTCCCCTACGACAAGATCGAGATGGCGTACGCCGGCTCGATGTACGGGTCGATGGGCCAGCGCGCCCTCTACGAGACCGGCATGACCGGCATCCCGGTGATGACCGTGATGAACGCGTGCGCGACCGGGTCCAGCGCCCTGTTCCTGGCGCGCCAGGCCGTCCGCGGCGGCCTCGCCGACTGCGCGCTCGCGCTCGGCATGGAGAAGATGAAGAAGGGCTCGCTCGGCGCGGGCGTCGGCGAGTCCAAGGTCACCATCATCGACCACCACCTGCGGTCGATGACCGCGGGCCGCGAGTGGGAGCTGGACAAGGCGCCGATGCCGCAGATGTTCGGCAACGCGGGCCGCGAGCACATGGAGAAGTACGGCTCCTCCCCCGAGCACTACGCGTGGATCGGCTGGAAGAACCACAAGCACTCGGTGAACAACCCGTACGCGCAGTTCCAGACCGAGTACTCGCTCGACGACGTCAAGAACGCGCCGATGATCTTCGACCCGCTGACCAAGCTGCAGTGCTCCCCGACCTCCGACGGCGCCGCCGCCGCGGTCGTGGTCAGCGAGCGGTTCGTCGACGAGCACGACCTGTGGGACCAGGCCGTCGAGATCGCCGGCCACCACATCGCCACCGACACCCCCGAGAGCTTCAACGACCACTCCTCGATCCAGGTCGTCGGGTTCGGCGTCTCGCAGCGCGCCGCGAAGAAGGCGATGGACGAGGCGCAGGTGTCCATCGAGGACGTCGACGTCATCGAGCTGCACGACTGCTTCAGCGCCAACGAGCTGATCACCTACGAGGCGCTCGGCATGGCGGGCGTCGGCGAGGGCCACAAGCTCGTCGACGACAAGGCCACCACCTACGGCGGCAAGTGGGTCGTCAACCCGTCCGGCGGGCTGATCTCCAAGGGCCACCCGCTGGGCGCGACGGGCCTCGCCCAGTGCGCCGAGCTGACCTGGCAGCTGCGCGGCAAGGCCGGGAACCGGCAGGTCGAGGGCGCCCGCGTCGCCCTGCAGCACAACATCGGCCTCGGCAGCGCCTGCGCCGTCGCCGTCTACAAGCCCGCCTCCGCCTGACACCGATCCGGCACGGCCACCGGGAGGCCCCGGCGCGACGACCGCGCCGGGGCCTCCCGCGTCGCCGGGGTCAGGCGTCGGGCGCGGTGTGGACGCGGACGCCGTCCACGTAGGTGAGGTGGACGCGGGTCTCGGCTATGGCCGCGGCGGGACCGGCGAACGGGTCGCGGTCCAGGACGACGAGGTCGGCGCGGTTCCCGGGACGCAGCGAACCGGTGTCGTCGAGGTGGTTCACGTAGGCGGACCCGGCGGTGTAGGCGGCGAGGGCGGTGGCCAGGTCGAGGGCCTGCTCGGGCAGGAACGGCTTCCCGTCTCCGCCGGGCAGGACGCGGTTGACCGCGACGTGGATCCCCTCGATCGGGTTCGCGCTGCTGACCGGCCAGTCGCTGCCCGCGGCGAGGGTCGTCCCGGCGCGCAGCAGGTCGCCGAACGGGTACTGCCAGGCGGCGCGCTCGGGGCCGAGGAACGGGATCGTCAGCTCGTCCATCTGCGGTTCGTGCGCGGCCCACAGCGGCTGCATGTTGGCGGTCGCGCCGAGCGCGCGGAACCGTCCGACATCGTCGGGATGGACGACCTGCAGGTGCGCGAGGTGCGGCCGGGTGTCGCGCCACCCGTTGGCGGCGCGGGCGGCCTCGACGGCGTCGAGCGCCTCCCGGACGGCGCGGTCGCCGAGCGAGTGGAAGTGGACCTGGAAGCCGTGCGCGTCCAGCGCCGTCACGTACCCGGGCAGCGCCTCGGGGTCGACGAAGCTGAGGCCGCTGTTGGCGGTGGCGCAGCCGCAGCCGTCGAGGTAGGGGGCGGTCATGCCGGCGGTGAAGTTCTCCGCGACCCCGTCCTGCATGATCTTCACGCTGGTGCAGCGCAGCCGGCCGCGGGTGAGCCGCTCCCGCTTGTCCAGCAGGTCGGGGATCTGCTCGTCGCCGCGGGCCCGCGACCACCACAGCGCGCCGACGACGGTGGCGGTCAGCGACCCGTCGGCGGCCGCGGCGGCGTAGGCGTCCGACACGTCGGGGTAGCCGTCGGAGCCGCAGACCAGGGCGTCCTGCCAGGCGGTGACGCCGAGGCCGTGCAGCATCTCCTGGGCGCGCAGCAGCCCGGCGATCCGGTCGCCGCGGGTGCGGGCGGGCAGCAGCCGGCCGACGAGGATCATCGCGCCCTCCTGCAGCATGCCGGTGGGACGGCCCGCGCCGTCGCGCTCGATGCGCCCGTCGGACGGGTCGGGGGTGCCGGCCTCGATCCCGGCGAGCTCCAGCGCCCGGGTGTTGACCCACGCGCCGTGGTGGTCGCGGTTGACCAGGTAGACGGGCCGGTCGGGGACGGCGGCGTCGAGCGCTTCGCGGGTGGGGGTGCCGCCCGCGAAGCTCTCCATGGACCAGCCGCCGCCGGTGATCCACTCCCGGTCGGGGTGCGCGGCGGCGTAGGCGCGGACGCGCCGCAGGTACTCCGCGGGGTCGACGGTGCCGGTGAGGTCGCACTCGCCGAGTTCGATGCCGCCCATCACGGCGTGGACGTGCGCGTCCTGGAAGCCGGGCAGCAGCGGACGGCCGCGCAGGTCCACGACCTCGGTGCGGGGCCCGGCGAGGTCGCGGACCTCGTCGTGGCCGACGGCGGTGATCCGGCCGCCGGTGACGGCGAGCGCGGTGGCGCGGCTGCGCGCGGGGTCCATGGTCAGGATCGGTCCGCCGGTGAACAGCAGGTCGGCGGGCTGGCGGGTCATGAAGGCGATCTCCTCTGCGGCGGGCGCGAACGGGCGGGGCGCCACGGGCGCGGACGGGCGGGGTGCGGGCGGGCGGGGCGCGGCGGGCACCGCGGGCCCGTCACGGTTCGGCGGGGCGGGCGGCGGCTCCGGGGAGCAGGTCGGGGGCGTCGGCGTCGGTGGCCTGCCCTCCATTGAAGTACGGGGACCGGCGGACCCACTTGGCCCAGCCGGCGGCGACAATTCCCGAGCCGAGCATCAGCGCGGGCATCGACAGCTCGAACCAGCCGTTGTCGGCGCGCAGCGCGAAGTGGTCGGTGGAGGTGGCGAAGTCCGCGCACAGCAGCGCGCCGAGGACGAACAGGGCGAGCGCCCCGGCGACCGGCAGCACCACCGCCCGCACGCCCTCCCGGAACGAGGTGCGCAGCAGCCCGCGGAACCGGACCGCGGCGGCCACCGCCGTCAGCCCGTAGTACAGCGCGACGACGATGCCGATCGCGTTGACGGCGGCCTCGATGAGCGTGCTGACCTTCGGGATGACCAGTGCGAACCCGGCGACCGCCGCGGCGATGACGCCGATCAGCACGGTCCCGGCGGCGGGCGTGCCGAACCGGGGGTGCACCCGCGTCCACACCGGCCCGAGCGTCCGGTCGCGGCCCATCGCGAACATGCCGCGGACGGTCGGGATGACGCCGGCCTGCAGCGACGCGACGGCGGAGAAGGTGAGCGCGACCAGCGGCAGGACGGCGAGGGGCTGCCGGGCGAGCTGCGCGCCGAAGTAGGTGAGGCCCTGCGCGCCGTGGTCGGCCATCTCGCCGGCCGACAGCACCCGCTGGAAGGAGACCGAGC
Organism: Actinomadura sp. NPDC048394; assembly: GCF_040651755.1. NCBI lineage: Bacteria > Bacillati > Actinomycetota > Actinomycetes > Streptosporangiales > Thermomonosporaceae > Actinomadura > Actinomadura sp. NPDC048394. The sequence goes on from NZ_JBEZJL010000011.1 coordinate 169,416, forward strand.
CGAGCAGGAACAGCGCGAGCATCGTGAACAGCGAGATCAGCCCGGCGCGGGACGCGTCGCGGTGGTCGCGGACCTCCTCGCTGACGCTGAACACCGCGTCGAACCCCCAGTAGGTGAAGACCGACAGCACCATGCCCTGCGCGAACGCGTGCGCGGACGGGAACCCGAACGGATCGAACCACTCCAGGCTGAACGGGTGGTCGCCGACGACGAGGCCGTAGCCGCAGAAACCGAGCAGCACCAGGTACTCGAACACCAGCAGCCAGCGCTGGAACCGCGCGGCGAGGTTCACCCCGGCGACGGCCGTCGCGGTCACGGCGATGAGCACCACCATCCCGAGGAGGGTGGCCTGCAGGTTGGAGTCGGGGTTCAGCGCGAGCCCGCCGAGGCGGTGCACGTGGGCCTCGCCGGCGAGCAGCATCAGCGCGGAGCCGGTGACCGTGGTGGTGTAGGCGAGGAAGACGATCGTCCCGACGATGTTGACCCAGCCGACGAGGAAGCCGAGCCACGGGTTCAGCACGCGCCCGACCCACACGTAGGCGTTGCCGGCGTTCGGCTCCACCCGGTTGAGCCGGGCGAACGCGCCGCCGATGCACAGCACCGGCAGGAACGCCAGCAGCGCCAGGATCGGCCCGTGCAGCCCGACGACGCCGACGATCACGCCGGTGCCGATGCCGATGCTGGTGGTCGCGGCGGTGCTGGACGCGGCGATGACGACGCCGTCGAGGACGCCGAGGGACCGTTTCAGGGACGCGCCGGGCGGGGCGGGCGGGGCGGGGGTGGGGTTCATGGGCGGCCCGATCCGTGAGGGCGGGGACACGGCCCCGCGAGCGGACGACGATGGTGGCGCGATGGCCGGTTCGCCCTGGTGGGCGGCCGGTGGGTCCATATGAAATAGCGCGGGCGCTTTTGTGGTCAATGGTGTTGTCATAAGGTGTCGGCCGACCCGCCCGCGCGCCCCCGGGAGCCCCCATGGACCGCACTCCCCCGCAGCCCGACCGCGTCATCGCGCGCAAGCGCCGCCGCCGTCCCACCAAGTCGGGGGTGGTGCTGTCCCACGAGCTGATCGTCGACACCGCGATCCGGCTGCTCGGCCAGGGCGGCGACGGCGCGCTCACCGTCCGGCGGCTCGGCACCGCGCTCGGCGCCGACCCGTCCTCGATCTACCGGTACTTCCGCGACACCGACGACCTCGTGCTCGCCGTCGCCGACGAGCTGATCGGCCGCACCCTCGCCGGCACCCCCGACGGCGGCGGCTGGCGCGACCGGCTGCGCCGCATCGGCGAGCACCTGCACGCCACCTACGTGGCGCATCCGCAGGTCGCGCTGCTCGCCGCGTCCCGCGTCACCCGCCGGCCCAACGAGATCCGCGCCGTCGAGGCGGGCCTCGGCGTCTTCCGCGCGGCCGGATTCCCGCCCGCGCTCGCGGCCCGCCACTACCACCAGTTCGTCGACCTCACGCTCGGGTTCGCGGCGCTGGACGCGGCGGCGAACGCGCTGCCCGCCGAGGCCGCCGCCGCGGACCGCGCGGCGTGGACGGCCACCTACGCCCGACTCGACCCGGACACCCACCCGCACATCAGCGCCTGCGCGGGCCCGCTGGCCGCGACGATGGTGACCAGCGCCTACCCCGGCGCGCTCGCGCTGTTCCTGGACGGCCTGGAGGCCCGCCTCGCCGCGATCACGGCGCCTGGCACAGGTCGATGAACGTGGTGCACAGGTCGAGGTTGAAGGTGTCCACGCCGCGGCCCAGCAGCGTGCCGTCCGGTCCGGGGACGCGGATCAGCCCGCCGAGCCCGCGGAACAGCCGGTCCAGCACGTCCATGAGGACGGGCAGGTTCCGGTCCTGCGCCGCCACCACCTGCACCACGTTCGCCGTCCCGTCGATCAGGCGGCCGACGCTCGCGCCGTGGTCGCGGAGCGTGCCGCCGACCCGGTCCGACAGCGCCCCGGCGGCGTCCAGCAGTTGCGACACCTTGTCGGGCCGCTGGTAGACGACGGGCGCGAGCCGGTCGAGGTCTCCGGCCGCGCCCGTGATGGCGCCGCCGCGGTCGGCGAGGGTGCCCGAGAGCCCGGCGATGTCGCCGATCAGCCGCCGGATCTCCGGTGCGCGCGCGTCGATCGCGTCGGTGAGCGCGGCGCCGTCGACGATCGTCCGGTGCAGCGCGGGGCCCTCGCCGCCGAGGCCGGACGACAGCGTCCGTATGATCGTCGCGACGTCGGACGGGTCGATCGCGGCGGTGAGGTCGTAGGCGCGGTCGGTGATGCCCGACAGCTCCGCCGGGTCGGACGTGCGGGCGATCCGCGCGCCGTCGCGCAGCGCGGGCCCGGTGCCGAGGTCGAGGGTCAGGTCCTTCGGGCCGAAGACCGACACGGGCTCGATCGCCGCCCGCGTGGTGGCGGGGACGGCGACGCCCGCCTCCACCCGGAACCCGACGGCGACCCGGCCGTCCCGCCGCAGCCGGACGGTCTCGACGCGCCCGACCGCGATCCCCCGCACCTTCACGTCCGACCTGCCGGGGTCGAGGCCCTCGCCGGCGGCGGAGAACACGGCGGTGAACCGGTGCACGCGTCCGGGCGACGGACTCGCGGACAGCGCCATGGCGGCCGCGGCGACCGCCAGCGCCGCGAAGCCGGCCACCGCGTACAGCAGGCGGCTGCGCCCGGACAGGTGCTCATCGCCCATGGCGAGGTCCCTTCGCGAGGTCCCTTCGTGTGGCCGCCATTGCACCCGCGCGGGCCCCGGCCGGGCTATGCGCCCGGCGACGAAGCTTCGCCGCGCGGCTGTGCGCCACACCACAAAAGTACGCTCACGGAGTATTTGGACATGCGACAAAAATTGACTCGTGTCTCAATCCGGGTACGCTGGAGGTAAGTGAACACTGGCAGGAGGTGCGATGCCCGCCCCAGCATCCGGCCCCACCGTCACCGCCGCTCCCCCGCGCCCCCGCGCGGCCGCCACCGCCCCGCTCGGCCCCGGCACCCTGCTCTGGCGGCACGCCGCCGACCTGCGGTCCCTGCTCCCCGGCGCCGCCGCCGGGCTGATGCAGCTCCTGCACCCCGGCATCGGCGCCGGCGTCACCGAGCACTCCGCGTTCTTCGACGCCCCCTTCGACCGCATCCACCGGTCCGTCCCGCAGATCTGGGCGACGATCCTCGCCCCCGACGGCGACGCCCGCGCCCGCGCCATCCGCGACCTGCACCGCGGCATCGGCGGCGCCGACGAGCACGCCCGCCGCTACCACGCCCTCGAACCCGAGACGTTCTGGTGGGCGCACGCCACCTTCACCTGGGAGATCTTCAAGGCCGCCGAGCTGTTCCACCCCGGCACCCTCACCGCCGAGGACCACGAGCGGATGTACGCCGAGACCGTCACCTGGTACGCCCGCTACGGCGTCAGCATGCGGCCCGTCCCCGCCGACTACGCCGCCTTCCAGTCCAAGTTCTGGCACGTCTGCGCCGAGCGCCTGGAACTCACCCCCGCCGCCGCCCGCGCCCTGGAGATCGCCAAGCACGGCTCCGACACCATCACGCTGCTGCCCGTCGGCGGCCCGCGCCTCGACCGCGCGGGGCGCCTCGTCGCCGAGCGCCCGCTGCGGCTGATCACCTTCGGCTGCCTGCCCGCGATCGTCCGCGACCGCTTCGACATCCCGTGGAGCGCCCTCGACCAGGCGCAGTTCACCGCCCTCGCCCTCGCGAACCGGCAGGGCTACCGGATGATCCCCACCGGCATCAACCACTGGGCACTGCGCAGCATGCTCCGCTACATAGGCGCCCACACCCGCGACCAGCGCTACGTCTCCGCGCAGCAGCACGCCCCGCTGGAACCCCCGTCACGACGCCGCCGGTTCTCCCGCCAGGGTGCGCGCGTGTCGTGACTTAAGTGGGGGTCAGTGGGCCGGGGCGGGGGTTGCGGGGCGGGCGGTCAGTTCCTCGCAGGCGGTGAGGACGCGGTCGACGTCGTCGTCGGTGAGACCGGCGTGCACCGACAGGCGGAGCAGGGTGCGGGACTGCGGCACCGACGAGAACAGCGCGGCGCTGAAGATCTCACGGCCGACCAGCTCGTCGCGCAGCCGCACCGCCTCGGCCTCCGTCGCGGTCTCCAGCGCGATGATCTGCGTGTCGGCGTCGACCGCGCCGAAGCCGAGGGCGGCGAGGCCGCCGCGCAGCCGTCCCGAAGCCGCGCGGACCCGGTCGCGCCGCCAGCCGTCGGCGTGGACGACGTCCAGCGCCGCCGCGAGCCCCGCGACCTCGTGCGCGGGCAGCGGCGGCCCGGACGCGGCGGCGTCGAGAGCGCCGGCGAACGCGGGATGGCCGCAGACGACCAACCCGGCGCGCGCGCAGAACGCCTTACCGAGGCCGGCGGTGCGGAAGTCGACCCGGCCCGTCAGGCCCAGCTCCCCGACGAGGCCGCCGCCGCGCGGGCCGCGGACCCCGACCGCGTGCGACTCGTCGACGACCAGCAGGCACCCGTGCGCCTCGGCGATCTCCACCAGGCCGGCCAGCGGGCACACCGACCCGTCGGTGCCGTAGACGGCGTCGACGCAGATCACACCGGGCCCGGCCGCCTCGACGCGGCGGCGCAGATCCGCCAGGTCGTTGTGCTGGAAGCAGACCGTGTCGGCGCCGGCCGCCCGCGCGCCCGACCACAGCGACAGGTGCGCGAGCGCGTCGAGGTAGACGGGCGTCCCGGGACCGGCGGCCAGCTGGAGCGCGGCCGTCGCCGCGTGCCGTCCGGACGGGTACAGCACACCGTGCCGCGCATCCAGATACCGGGCGAAACGCGCACCGAGCAGGACCTGCGGGTGGTCCCCGGGAAGGTCCGCACCGGGCGCGGACGGCCCCGGCGCGGCGCGCAGCCCCGCCAGCATCGCCCGGGTGACGCGCGGATGTTCGCCGATGGCCAGATAGTCGCCGCAGGTCAGCACGATGGTCCGCGGTCCCGGCCGGGCCCGGCCGGCGGTCGCGAGCCGGCGTGCCCGGCGGCCGTCCGCGGATCCGCGCAGATGCCTGATGCGCTCGCCCAGTCGCTGGTGGGCGCTGGTCATGGTCGTCACTCTCCCCGGTCGCGGGACGGCCACATAATGTAGTTCTCCCTAATCATAGGGTGAAAAGAATCTATGGCGTGGACCAATCGCGGGCGGTCGCGGGAGGAAATCCAGAGTGGAACAGATCATTCCGTTCTGCTATACTCGACACCATGAACGCGATCAACGTCTCCGGCCGGCCCGTCCTCGACACCGCCCACGAGGCCCTGCGCTCCACCGTCCGCGGCATCACCGCCACCGACCTGGACCGCCCCACCCCCTGCACCGAATGGACGGTCGCCCAGGTCCTTCAGCACGCCACCGGGGACCAGCTCGCCTACGCCGCCTCCATCACCGGCGGCCCAGGGCCCGACTTCAACCCGTTCACCCCGTCCGGCGTCCTCGATGGCGAGCCGCTCGCCCTGCTCGAACCGGCCCTCACCGCCTGCGCCGCCGCCTGGGCGACGGTGGACCGCGACGCCGCCGAGGCGCCCGTCCCGCTCCCGCCCGGCTCGCTCGCGCCCTGGCTCGGCGCAGGCGCCGCCGCCCTCGACGCCGCCGTGCACGCCTGGGACATCGCCGTCGCGACCGGCCAGGAACCGCCGCTCACCGCCGACCTCGCCCGCGAGCTGCACAAGGTCGCCACCGAGATCGTCGAGCCGCTGCGCGGGTTCGGCGCGTTCGCCGCCGCGATCGACGCGCCCGGCGACGAGGTCGCCAGGCTGCTGCACTACCTCGGCCGCGACCCCGCCTGGACGGCCTGAGGCCGCGCCCACGGCCTGACCCCTCGCCGGACGTTGCGGCCCCGCCCGGCCCGCCACCACCGGCG